>NZ_JBHVSY010000018.1:113116-186897 GCF_042884935.1 Streptomyces sp. NPDC058092 | reverse complement strand
CACACACCACGTGATCATTCCGGGGCCGTCGTCATGCCCGGAAGGCAGATCACGACCGTCACGCATCACGCATGATCAGCCACCCGACAGGCTCTGAGGCGCGGGGCGGCCGGAGCCCGAGCTTCGGGAGCCGGGTTTCGAGCCCCGGGGAGGGCTTGTTCACTCGTTCGTGGGTATGGAGAGGGGCTCGGGGCCGGGTCTTGAGCTTCGGGCTTCGGGGGCCGGGTTCCGGGGTTCGGGATTCGAGTGGTGTCGTACAACCGGTCGGTGAAGGAAGGGGGTTGGGAAAACCTCCCCGCCCTCCCCGACCCGTCACGGCCAGCAAGTATGACTAATCGTGACCAACTTGCGGCGCGGAGTCGCGGCTGCTTACGGTGCCCAACGTAACGACCCCGACGCGGTGTTCTCAGCACCGGCCGGGGTCTGACCCCAAGATCCAGAGGCGATCCCGTGGCTGTTTCAAACCTTAGCCCTGCCCTGCGTGCGTCCGCATCCTCGCGCGCCCATCCGAAGGCCAAGCCCGGCTACGGAAAGCGATCCGTGCCGAAGCAACGCCCACGCTGTGAGGGCGACTTCGCATTGCTGCCCGAACGCGAGCGGCACATCGCCGGTTATGTCGACGCGTTGCCCGAGGGCGCGGCGATGGACATCAAGTCGCTGGCCAGGAGCCAGCCGCTGTACGGGCAGATGGCCGTCGGCAGCGCCCTGCGGGCCCTGGGCGTGGCCGGTCATCTGCGGCATGTCCGGTGCCTGAGCGGCGAGGGCGGCCAGGTCCGCTGGGTAAGCCGCACCTTCTGGTCCCACATCGCCCGTGACAACGAGTGGTGGGACGCCTTCCTCACCGCCGAGGAGAACCGCCCCGCGCCGCAGGAGGCCGCCGCGCCACCGGCGCCGTGGGTTCCCGCCGACCCCGCCGACTCCGCCGCGCCCGAGGTGGACGCCTCGTCCGAAGCACCCGCATCCGTACCGACGCAGCCGCCCGTCACGGCAGTGCCGCAGCAACGCGCCGCAGAGCCGGAGCCGGAGCCGCAGCCGGGGCTGGGGCTGGGGCGGCAGGCGACCGTGGGCCGGCCCTCTCCCGCTTTCCTCGCCCTGGCCCATCTCGGCCGTACCGACTCCCGCGTGGCCCTCTCGGAGGTGGAATGCGCGGCGCTGGAACAGGCGGCTGCCGAGTGGTTCGCGCGCGGTGTGGACGCCGGCTACCTGACGCACGCCCTCACCGCCGGGCTTCCCGCGTCCGTCGACTCGCCCTTCGGGTTCGTGCGACGCCGTCTCCACGACAAGCTCCCGCCCCGCCTGCCCACCGCAGCTCCGGCCGCGCCGGGAACTCCCTTACGCCGTCTGATGGTCGAGTGCACCGAGTGCGGAGTCCCCGGAAGGCCCGAAGCGTTCCGCGACGGCCTGTGCAGGCCCTGCCGCCAACCCGATCCGGCCTGACCGGCCCGACCGCACAACAAGGGGCACGCTGCAGGCAGTGCGGCATACGAAGCGGCCGAACGCGTCGAACAAGCCGACAACTGTCACTTTCACACCAAGAGGCGCTATCCGCCTGACCGGCAGGGGGATTCGGGCGCCCTGTTGTGTCGCCGACCCACACGGCTACGGTGCGCGACAGATCACCAGCCACAGGAGGACACCATGGCTCGAAAACTGTGCAAGGTCGGCACCAACTCGGGCAACGACGGATGCCCGACCCTGTACGAGATCCCTGGCACCGATCGATACGTCGTCCAGGGCGACCGCGTCACCGACGCAGCCGAACTCAACCAGCTCGACAACCTCACCCCCGAGGAGGGCGCTGTCACGGTCCCGCGCGAACTGCTCGCGAACTTCGGCCCCAAGGAGCCTGTGCACGTGCCCGATTTCATCACCTTCGACGCGTTCGGAGGCATGTTCGCCAAGCTGAAGCACTCGGCTTGGAGGCTGGAGACACGCCGCCGCTACGCCTCGGACGAGGAGACCGACACCTATCGACAGTTCCTCACCGAGGGCCGAGTCGACTGGGACCTCGACGACCCATGGTGCGCCGGACGGCGCGATCAGTCCGCGCTCGGCAAGCGGTTCGAGCGCGTCCGCGTTCTCGACGAGCCGCCCACCCCCGGGCAGCGCTACCTCCTCGACAACGCCCGCCGCAACACCGCGGTCGGCGAGAACATCCGCGTGCTGGCCCGCAGCAGGGCCGACGAACTCAGGTTGCCGCAGGAGGACTTCTGGATTTTCGACAGCCGAGTTGTCGCCCTGCTCCACCACAACGACGCTGACGAGATGACGGGAGTCGAGCTGATCACAAACCCCGTGGACGTCCTGCGATACGCGCAGGTCCGCGAGGCCGCTTGGCACCACGCCGTGCCCTACGACCAGATGCAGAGGTAACTTCGCCGTGTGAGCACTGACTTCCAGCACGCCCGTGAGGCGCTCGGCCGTCGGCTCCGTGAGCTGCGTGGTACGACGACGCAACGTGCGCTGGCAGCCGAGCTGGGGTGGCCGCAGGCCAAGGTTTCCAAGCTGGAGACCGGACGGCAGACAGCCACCCCGGACGACCTGACGGCATGGGCCGTGGGCGCCGGGCACCCCGAGGCCGCTGAGGAGCTCCACGCCCACGTCCAGGGTCTGGAGACCCGCACCCGGTCGTGGCGCCGCCAACTGAGCGCCGGTCATCGACCGGTACAGGACGCCCTCACCGTCGAGTACGAGCGATCGTCCGAACTGCGGGCGTGGCAGGGGGCCATGGTCGTCGGCATGCTTCAGACCCCGGACTACGCCCGGCACATCTTCACCGGGTTCGCCGCGCTCTACCAGTCGCCCCGTGACATCGAGGCGGCAGTACGGGCCCGCATGCGCCGCCAGGACCTGCTTTATCAGTCGGGCCGAACGTTCGACATCGTCATGTGGGAGGCCGCTCTCCACGCCGGAGTGTGCCCTCCCGATGTGCTCTCTGCTCAGCTCGACCGACTCGTCGGCGCGATCGGACTGGACACTGTCCGGCTCGGCATCGTCCCGCTCGGCGCACGGGTGGTCATCCCACCGGGGCCGGGGTTCTGGCTGTACGACGACCGGCTGGCCATCGTCGAGGACTGGCACGCCGAACTCTGGATCGACGACCCCGAGAGCACCGGTGTGTACCGACGGGCGTGGGACAGCCTCACAGAATCAGCCGTGTACGGGACTGGCGCGCACCGGCTGATCGCACGGGCACGGGCCCAACTGAACCTCTCGTGAGCATCATCGCGAATCGCGCCTGACAGCCGGAGAATATTCGCGAATCGCGGGGCGCCCTGATTCTCCCGAGCTCCTAACCTGCTGGTCATGGCCTTACGGACACGTGACCCGGGCACGGAATGGCTGGCGTCCTACGCCCCGAACCCGGTACTGATTCACCGCAAGCGGGCGGTCGGCGGACTCGCGCCCGTCCGGACCAGTAGCGGCTTGGGGACCCCGGCAGAGGTGTTCTGTTGACCGCCGTGGATGCTCCTCGGGAGCCTCCCCCGGTCGCGTCGCTGTCGGACCCCCAGCAGCGCGGCGTGTGCTGTGTGTTCTGCGGCATCGCGTTGTCCGCCGGAACCGCCGTCGACCTTGGCCCCCGGGCGATCGACGTATTCGGATCCACCGTTCACTGGTTCCCCCGTTCCTGTCGGAAGGACATGCCGACGTGATCTCCCTGACGAAAACCGTCCGCTCGCGCGGCGACGAGGCGTACCGAGCGCTCCTCGGCCACACCTGCGCGTGCGCCGCCTGCCGGTGCGCGCCGCGGTCGGTCGCGGTCCGCCTCAGCCGTGTGTGGCGGGAGGACCGCCGGTGATGTGCGACCGCTGTCAACAGCCCATGACGCCTGGGGAGTCGAAGGCGTACGACATGCCCGGCGCGACCGGGCCCGGTATCACGATCCGTGTCCACGAGCGGCCGTGCTCGCTGCCCGCTTCGGCGAGGCTGACACCGTACCCGCGCGGCCGGAAGCGCTGAACTCCCGCTCGTGGCGTATCGCGCCTGCTGGGGCGGGTCCTGCACGACACCACTGTAGGAAGCGACCAAGGAGGAGACTTGCAAACAAACCTCGCAGGTACGGAGACGACCGCACCGGCCCCGTGGGGGCTGCGTCGTATGGCTCCGCTGCGCAACGGTTCTCCCTCGCCGTGGTGGTACGCGGGCCTTGACCCGGTCACGCAGACCGGCCGATGGGTCGGGGAGGACGGAGCGATGGCGCCGGCCGAACTCGGCAAGCACGGCACGAGCGTGAACACCTATCCGCCCACGCAGGTCAGCAAGGACGGGAAGCAGGACTCCGACTCCGGCCACGACGCGACGCAGGACTAGGGAGCAGTGCCATGGACGGACGCCCGGTGCTGGTCAGCACGCAGTACGAGGATGCAACCGCTGATCTGGTTATCGCGGAACTGAACCGGCGCCGGGTGCCCGTCCTCCGGTTCGACCCCGGACTGGACTTCCCAGCACCTGCCGGGCTCGCCGCACGCATCGGGGTGGGCGGATGGGACGGGCAGCTTACGGTCGGGGCGCGTACGGCCGACCTCTCCGCCGTACGCGCCCTGTACCACCGTCGCCCGAGCCCCTACTCGACGGATGGCGGTGCGCAGATGGTCCGGTTCGCCGCGCAGGAGAATCGGCGCGGCCTGGGCGGCGTGCTCGGTGCGCTGCCGGGGTGCCTGTATCTGAGCCACCCGCAGGCCATCGCGCGGGCGGAGTACAAGCCCGCGCAGTTGGATGCGGCGGTTCGAGGCGGGTTCATGGTTCCCGCCACACTGATCACGAACGATCCGGTGGAGGCCAAGGCGTTCTGCGCCGAACAGCCGACCATCTACAAGCCCTTGCACGCCGGGTCGTACGACGTCGGGGGCGAGCCCGCCGGAATCTGGGCAGCCCCGGTCGAGGCGGGCGAGATTGACGGCGCGGTGAGCCACAGCGCGCACCTGTTCCAGGCGCGGGTACCCAAGGTGGCGGACGTGCGGGCGGTCGTCGTCGGCGAGCAGGTGTTCAGCGCCCGGATTACCGCGCCGCCCGGGGTCGTGGACTGGAGATCCGAGTACCGGAGCCTCACCTACGAGCCGATCGCCTGCCCGGAGGAGATGCGTGAGGCTCTGGTGCGGTTCCTCGCAGCTTTCGGGCTGAACTTCGGAGCCTTTGACTTCTCCGTGACCGGCGACGGCACATGGTGGTTCCTGGAGTGCAACCCCAACGGCCAATGGGCGTGGCTCGAAGACGCGGCCGGGCTGCCGATCGCCACCGCAATCGCGGACCTGTTGGAGAACGGAGCGAGCCATCATGACTGACCCCCTGCCGTCGGAGCACCTGCGGGCCGACCTCGCGCGGCGCCTGGCCGAGGCGGGCGTCCTGCGCAGCCCGGACTGGGAAGCGGCCGTGTTGTCCGTACCCCGTGAGGCGTTTCTCGCGCGCGGCTGGTTCGAGTACGAAGACGACGGCTGGTACCGCCCGGCATCCGGTGGCTCCGCGGAAGGACTCGCTCGGATCTACGAGGACGACACCCTCGTGACGCAGGTGGCTGGGGGCGTCTTCCCCGACCAGGTCGAGGGGCGCATCGCCGCGGCCCCCTCGTCATCGTCCACCCTGCCGGGTCTGGTCGTGCGGATGCTCGAAGACCTGCGGGCGACCGAGGGGACGGGCGTCCTTGAGATCGGCACGGGCACGGGCTACTCGACCGCGCTGCTCTGCCATGTCGTCGGCGAAGACAACGTGACCACGGTCGAGGTCGACGCCGAGGTGTCCGCCCGTGCCGGAATGGCCCTCGCGGGGGCCGGGTACTGGCCTCCGCGCGTGGTCGGTGACGGCCTGGCGGGCCACAAGGAGGGCAGCCCGTATGACCGCGTGATCGCTACGTGCGGGGTGCACACCGTGCCGGCCGGCTGGCTCGCACAGACCCGGCCCGGCGGTGAGGTCCTGGTCACGGTCGGCGGGTGGATGAACGCATCCGAACTCGTACGGCTCACCGTCGCCGACGACGGCACGGCCAGCGGCCCGGTTCTCGGCGGACAGGTCTCGTTCATGCTGGCCCGTCCCCACCTCCCGCCCCCGCTGGGCATCCTGCCGAACCTCAGCGAGGGCGACACGGTGCCCGCTGAGCTGGGCGCGGATGTGCTCGACGACTGGACGGCCCGGTTCGTCGCGCAGTTCGCCGCGCCCCGCGCGCAGCGCCTCGCGCTCGAACGAGACGACCGGACCGAACACGTCGTGATCGACGCGGACGCCGGATCGTGGGCGGCCGTCTTCCGGGACGGCGCGCGGTGGATGGTCCGGCAGGGCGGCCCGGCACGTCTGTGGGACGAGATCACCGAACGTGTCACGCAGTGGCAGGCGGACGGACGCCCACCGGCCGACCGCATGCGGCTGCACGTCGGCCCCGGCGGACAGCGCCTCACCTGGACGTGACCGCAAGCCGACAGCCTGCATGGTGAACCGCCCGTCACGGACTCCCGAGTGTGCCCGCCCGTCCCCGTACTCCTGGCCCCGTGCGGGAGCTCCTCAGCCGTCGGGGGTCTCCTGTCGCACGATCTCGCGGGCGAGCGCGGCGAGCTCCGGCAGCGCGGGGTGGCCCGGGGCGTCGCGCCGGGCGAGCAGGACGGGGACGGTCGGGGCGTCGACGAGCGGGCGGTAGGCGACCCCGGAGTGCGGGTGCATCCCGGCGGTGGACGCGGCGGAGACCCCGACGCCGCGCCCCGCCGCGATGGCGGTCAGCCAGTCGTCGGTGTTGGCGACGGTGAGCGTCGCGACGGGCCTCGCGTCCGGCGGCCACAGATCCATGGTGGTGGTGCCGGAGACGGTGTTGAGGACGACGGTGCCGCCCGCCAGATCGGCGAGCCGGAGCGTGGCGCGGGCGGCGAGCGGCCCGTCCGCCGCCACCGCCGCCACCCGGTCCTCGTCGAACAGCACCTCGGTGACGAGCCCCGGCGCCTCGACGGGCCCCCGCAGCAGCGCGGCATCGACCTCGCCGCGGGTCAGCCCGGCGGTGCGGTCGTCGATCCGGAGCAGTTCGAGCGGGGTCTGCGGGTACCGCTCCTGCCAGCGGCGGAGCAGTGGCGTGGTGTACGGGCCGAACGCCGACCAGGCGTGCCCGATCCGCAGCGGCCAGTGGTGCGGCCCGCCCGCGTCGAGCGCCTCGTCGAACGCGGCGACCGCGGCGGCGGCCTTGTCCCGGAAGGCGATGCCTTCGGGCGTGAGGACGAGATGGTGGGTGGACCGGTCGACGAGCCGGATGCCGAGGTGCTGCTCCAGGGCGGCGAGCGTACGGGAGACCGCGGGCTGGGTGAGGCGGAGCCGGGCGGCGGCGCGGGTGACGTTGCCCTCGTCGGCGACGGCGAGGAAGGCGCGCAGATGGCGGATCTCGATGCCGCGGCTCGACGGACTTCCGGTACGGCCGTCACCGCTGCGTCCCAGGCTCATGCGCGGGGAGCATAACGGGAGCACAGCAGGCATTTTACGTGCCACGCGGAGATACCTACCGTGAGAGGAGGTGCCGCACGTCGAGAGTGCAGTATCTTCAATCAAGCAGTGCATTGAAATGAACTTTTTGAGTTCGGGAGGAACACCGCAGGTGAACGACCAGCGCAGTGCAGCAAAGGCGGCGGCCACGGAGCGGGCCGCCGCCGTCGCCGTACCGGAGGCGGTGCCCGCCCTGGACGGGGTGGCGGCACCTGCCCGCCCCCGGCGCCGCGGGGCGGCGCTCGCCCCGGTCGCGCTGGTGGTCGCGGGCGGCCTCTCCGTCCAGTTCGGCGCGGCGGTCGCGGTCCTGCTGATGCCGCGGGCCGGCGCGCTCGGGGTCGTCACCCTGCGCCTGGCCGTCGCCGCGCTCGTCCTGCTGATCGTCTGCCGCCCGAAGGTGCGCGGCTACGCGCGTGCCGACTGGGGCACGGTTCTCGCGTTCGGGGTGGCCATGGGCGGCATGAACACACTCTTCTACCAGGCCGCCGACCGCATCCCGCTGGGCGCGGCCGTCACCCTGGAGGTGCTGGGCCCGCTGGCCCTTTCGGTGATTGCCTCCCGCCGCCTGATCAACGTGGTGTGGGCGGGCCTCGCGCTGGGCGGGGTCGTGCTGCTGAGCGGGGGTGGCTTCGACCGTCTCGATCCGGTGGGCGCCGCGTACGCGCTGGGTGCGGGTGTCATGTGGGCCACGTACATCGTCTTCAGCTCCCGCACCGGCCGCCGTTTCCCCCAGGCGGACGGCCTGGCTCTGGCCATGGTGGTAGCGGCGCTTCTCTCCCTGCCCCTCGGCATCCTGGAGTCGGGCTCGAAACTGCTGGTCCCGTCCACGCTGGGACTGGGCGCCGCGGTGGCACTGCTGAGCTCTGTCCTTCCGTACACCCTCGAACTCATGGCGCTGCGCCGGCTGCCCGCGCCGACGTTCGCGATCCTGATGAGCCTGGAACCGGCGATCGCGGCCACGGCCGGCTTCCTCATCCTCGACCAGGCCCTCTCCACGACGGATGCCCTGGCCATCGCCCTGGTCATCGGGGCGAGCATGGGCGCGGTGCGCAGCCAGGTGCGGGGCGTGAAGAGCCGTCAACACACCTGACGGCCGCCCCGCCCGGCCGCTCGGTGCCGCACCGGCCGGGCCTGAGCGCCCGGGCGTGAGCTTCCGGCCCCGAGTGTCCGGGCCGAAAATCATGCAAGCATGCTTGCTTGTTTACGGGTGCGCTGCCAGGCTCCTGGGCACACCGCCATGCCCCGAGGGGAGCGCACCGTGCCCGATGTTGCAGCCGTGATCGACGATCTGCGCGAGGAGAGCCAGGAACTCGATGTACTCGTACGGGGGCTGAGCGCCCGGCAATGGGCCGCCGCGACCCCCGCCCCCGGCTGGAGCATCGCGCACCAGATCGCCCATCTCACCTGGACCGACGAGATCGCGCTGCTGGCCGCCACCGATCCCGACGCCTTCGCCGGGGAGGCCGCCAAGGCCATGGAGGCGCCCGAGTCCTTCGTCGACCGGGGCGCCGAGGAGCTGGCCGTCCTCGCGCCGGATGTGCTGCTCGCGCGGTGGCGGGACGGGCGGGCGCGGCTGGAGGCGGTGCTGCGGTCCGCGCCGGCCGGTGTGCGCATCCCCTGGTACGGGCCGCCGATGAGCGTCGCTTCCATGGCGACCGCCCGGATCATGGAGACCTGGGCGCACGGTCAGGACATCGCCGACGCCCTCGGCGCCACCCGGGCCCCCACCGCCCGGCTGCGGCACGTCGCCCGGATCGGGGTGCGGGCCAGGGACTACGCCTACCTGGTACGGGGGATCGCGGCGCCCGAGGAGGAGTTCCGGGTCGAACTGGAAGCGCCCGACGGTGAGCTGATCGCGTTCGGCGCCGAGGACGCACCGCAGCGCGTCACCGGGCCGCTGCTCGACTTCTGCCTCCTCGTCACCCGGCGCGCCCACCGCGACGACCTCGCCGTCCGGGCCGTCGGGCCCGACGCCGACCAGTGGCTCGACATCGCCCAGGCGTTCGCCGGGCAGCCCGGACCCGGCCGCGCACCCCGGGGACGTGAGAAGTGACCGGGCAGGTCCTGCGGATCGGCAACGCCTCCGGGTTCTACGGCGACCGCTTCGACGCCCTGCGCGAGATGCTCACCGGCGGCCCCCTCGACGTCCTCACCGGGGACTACCTCGCCGAGCTGACCATGCTCATCCTCGGCCGGAGCCGGCTCAAGGACCCCGCGCGCGGGTACGCCACCACCTTCCTGCGCCAGCTCGAGGAGGGCCTCGGTCTCGCCCACGAGCGCGGGGTGCGGATCGTCGCCAACGCCGGAGGGCTCAATCCGGCCGGACTCGCCGACGCGGTAAGGGAGTTGGCGCAGAAGGTGGGAGTGCCCGTACGGGTCGCCCAGGTGGAGGGCGACAGCCTCCCCGTACCCGAGGGTTATCTCACCGCCAACGCCTACCTCGGCGGCGCCGGTATCGCCGCCTGCCTCGCCGGGGGCGCCGATGTCGTCGTCACCGGGCGGGTCACCGACGCCGCCCTCGTCACCGGGCCCGCCGCCGCCCGCTTCGGCTGGGGGCCCGGTGACCACGACGCGCTCGCCGGGGCCGTCGTCGCCGGACACGTACTGGAGTGCGGAACCCAGGCCACCGGCGGGAACTACTCGTTCTTCCGCGGCCATGACCTGCGGCGCCCCGGCTTCCCCGTCGCCGAGATCCACGCCGACGGCTCGTCCGTCATCACCAAGCACGACGGCACCGGGGGCGTCGTCGATGTCGGCACCGTCACCGCCCAGCTGCTGTACGAGACCGGCGGGGCCCGGTATGCCGGACCGGACGTCACCGCACGGCTCGACACCGTACGGCTGACCCAGGACGGCCCCGACCGGGTGCGGATCTCCGGCGTACGCGGCGAGGCCCCGCCGCCCACCCTCAAGGTCGGGCTGAACCGGCTCGGCGGCTGGCGCAACGAGGTCGTCTTCGTCCTCACCGGGCTCGACATCGAGGCCAAGGCGCGGCTGGTGCGGGACCAGTTCGCGGACGCCCTCGCCCGGTCCCGTACCCGACCGGACGACGTGCGCTGGGAGCTGGTCCGGACCGACCGGGCCGACGCCGGTACCGAGGAGACCGCGAGCGCGCTGCTCCGGCTCGTCGTCCGCGACCAGGACCCGGAGGCCGTCGGACGCGCGGTCTCCGGCGCCGCCGTCGAGCTCGCGCTCGGCAGCTACCCGGGCTTCCACGTCACCGCCCCGCCCGGAAAGGGCGAGCCGTACGGGGTGTTCGAGGCGAGGTACGTACCGGCCGGCGAGGTCCCGCATGTCGCCGTACTCCCCGACGGGCGGCGCGAGAGCCAGGCACCTCCCGTACACACGCGGCCGCTCCGGGAAGCCGACGAGCCGCCGCTGCCCGAACCCCTGCCGTCGTCCGCCGGGCCCACCCGGACCGCCCCGCTCGGCCGGGTCGCGGGCGCCCGCAGCGGTGACAAGGGCGGCGACGCCAACGTGGGGGTGTGGGCCGTCGGCGACGACGCCTGGCGGTGGCTGGCCCACGAGCTGACCGTCGAACGGTTCCGGGAGCTGCTGCCGGAGACGGCCGGCCTCACCGTCGTACGCCACGTCCTGCCGAACCTCCGCGCCCTGAACTTCGTCGTCCACGGGCTGCTCGGCGAGGGCGTCGCGGGCCGGCACCGGTTCGATCCGCAGGCCAAGGCGGTCGGGGAGTGGCTGCGGTCCCGGCGCCTCCCCATTCCCGTATCGCTGCTGGAAGCCGTCCATGCACCGGAGGTGAACGCATGACCGTCCTGCCCACCGGGCTCGACACCGCGAGCCCCGAATACGCCACGAACCGGGCGGCCATGCTCGCGAAGCTCGACGAGCTGGCCGGCGAGCACACCAAGGCGCAGGCGGGCGGCGGCGAGAAGTACATCGAGCGGCACCGCGCCCGCGGCAAGCTCCTGGCCCGCGAGCGGATCGAGCTGCTGATCGACCAGGACACCCCGTTCCTGGAGCTTTCGCCGCTCGCCGCCTGGGGGAGCGACTACGCGATCGGCGCCTCGCTCGTCACCGGGATCGGGGTGGTGGCGGGCGTGGAGTGCCTGATCACCGCCAACGACCCGACCGTACGCGGCGGCGCCTCCAACCCCTGGACCCTGAGGAAGGCCCTGCGGGCGAACGAGATCGCGTCCGCCAACCGGCTGCCCTGCATCAGCCTCGTGGAGTCAGGAGGCGCCGATCTCCCCTCACAGAAGGAGATCTTCATCCCGGGCGGGGCACTGTTCCGCGACATCACCCGGCTGTCGGCGGCCGGCATCCCGACCGTGGCCGTCGTCTTCGGGAACTCGACCGCCGGTGGGGCGTACGTCCCCGGCATGTCCGACCACACCGTCATGATCAAGGAACGGTCCAAGGTCTTCCTCGGCGGACCGCCCCTGGTGAAGATGGCGACCGGCGAGGAGAGCGACGACGAATCGCTCGGCGGCGCCGAGATGCACGCCCGCACCTCCGGGCTCGCCGACCACTTCGCCGTCGACGAGCAGGACGCGCTGCGCCAGGCCCGCCGGATCGTCGCCCGCCTCAACTGGCGCAAGGCACACGCCGATCCGGGCCCCGCCGAACCGCCGAAGTACGACGAGGACGAGCTGATCGGCATCGTGCCCGGCGACCTGAAGGTGCCCTTCGACCCGCGCGAGGTCATCGCCCGGCTCGTCGACGGCTCGGACTTCGACGCGTTCAAGCCGCTGTACGGGACCAGCCTGGTGACCGGGTGGGCCGCACTCCACGGCTACCCCGTCGGCATCGTCGCCAACGCGCAAGGAGTGCTGTTCAGCGAGGAGTCGCAGAAGGCCGCCCAGTTCATCCAGCTCGCCAACCAGCGCGACATTCCGCTGCTCTTCCTGCACAACACCACCGGCTACATGGTCGGCAAGGAGTACGAACAGGGCGGCATCATCAAGCACGGCGCGATGATGATCAACGCGGTGTCGAACTCGAAGGTCCCGCATCTGTCCGTGCTGATGGGCGCCTCGTACGGGGCCGGGCACTACGGCATGTGCGGCCGGGCGTACGACCCGCGCTTCCTCTTCGCGTGGCCCAGCAGCAAGTCAGCCGTCATGGGCCCGCAGCAGCTCGCCGGGGTGCTGTCCATCGTCGCCCGCGCCTCGGCCGCCGCGAAGGGCCGGCCCTATGACGACGAGGCCGACGCCGAGCTGCGCGCCGTGGTCGAGCAGCAGATCGAGTCCGAGTCGCTGCCGATGTTCCTGTCCGGGCGGCTGTACGACGACGGGGTCATCGACCCGCGCGACACCAGGACCGTCCTCGGGATGTGCCTGTCCGCGATCCACACCGCCCCGGTCGAAGGCGCCCGCGGCGGCTTCGGAATCTTCCGGATGTGAGGGCGGGGATGACCGGGACGACTCAGACGACTGGAGCGGCTCAGATGACCGGGACGACTCGGACGGCCGACGCGGCCCAGGCAGCCGACGCGGCACGGACGGCCGATGCGGCCCAGGCAGCCGACGCGGCCCGGACGGCCGGGGGGCCGAAGATGATCTCCACGCTGCTCGTGGCCAACCGGGGCGAGATCGCCTGCCGGATCTTCCGCACGTGCCGGGCCCTCGGCATCGCCACCGTCGCCGTGTACTCCGACGCGGACGCCGACGCGCTCCACGTACGGCAGGCGGACACCGCCGTACGGCTGCCGGGCGCCGCCCCTTCCGACACCTATCTCCGCGGCGACCTCGTCGTACGCGCCGCGCTCGCGGCGGGCGCCGACGCCGTCCACCCCGGCTACGGCTTCCTCTCCGAGAACGCCGCATTCGCTCAGGCCGTGCAGGACGCCGGACTCGTCTGGGTGGGGCCGCCGGTCAAGGCCATCGAAATGATGGCGTCCAAGACCCGCGCCAAGGAACTGATGGCCGCCGCCGGAGTACCGCTGCTCGCACCCGTCGACACGGAGACGGCCGGTGCCGACGACCTGCCGCTGCTGCTGAAGGCGGCGGCGGGCGGCGGCGGGCGCGGGATGCGGATCGTACGCCGACTCGCCGACCTGCCGGGTGAGTTGACGGCCGCCTCGGCCGAGGCCGCTGCCGCCTTCGGGGACGGTGAGGTCTTCGCGGAGCCGTACGTGGAGCGCGGCCGGCACGTCGAGGTCCAGGTCATGGCCGACGAGCACGGCGGGGTCTGGGCGCTCGGCATCCGGGACTGCTCGCTCCAGCGACGCCACCAGAAGGTCATCGAGGAGGCCCCCGCACCCGGCCTCGACGACGCGCTGCGGACCCGGCTGCACGAGGCCGCCGTGGCCGCCGCCCGCGCGGTCGGCTACCGGGGCGCGGGCACCGTCGAGTTCCTCCTCGGGGCCGAGGGGCAGCCGTACTTCCTGGAGATGAACACCCGCCTCCAGGTCGAACACCCCGTCACCGAAGCGGTCTTCGGACTCGACCTCGTCGCCCTGCAACTGCGCGTCGCGGAAGGCGAACCGCTGCCCACCACCGCACCCCCCGAGCCGCACGGCCACGCCGTCGAGGCCCGGCTCTACGCCGAGGACCCCGCCCGCGACTGGCAGCCGCAGACCGGAGCACTGCTCACGCTGGAGGTGCCGGACGCACCAGGACTGCGCCTGGACACCGGATACACCGGCGGCGACACCATCGGCGTGCACTACGACCCGATGCTCGCCAAGGTCATCGCCCACGCCCCCACCCGCGACGAAGCCCTACGCCTCCTCGCCCGCGCCCTGGAAGGTGCCCGCATCCACGGCCCGGTCACCAACCGCGAGCTGCTCGTACGGTCCCTGCGCCACCCCGACTTCCGCGCCGCCCGCCTCGACACCGGCTTCTACGACCGCCACCTGGCCGACCTCACCGCACCCCCGAACGAGGCGGAGCCGCGCCTTGCCGCCCTGGCCGCCGCCCTCGCCGACGCCGCGACCCGGCAGCACGGCCGCGGTCCGGGCACCGCTCCTGTCCCCGCCCGCTTCGGCGCCTGGCGCAACATCTCCTCGCAACCCCAGGTCAAGCGCTACCGCGCCGAACCCGACGGCACCGGACACGAGGCCGCCTACCGCACCGGGCGCACCGGCCCCGTCCCCGAAACCGGAGAACGGGTCGTCGCCGCCCGCCCCGGCCACGTCACCCTCGAAGTCGGCCCGGTCACCCGCCACTTCGCCGTCACCCTCCACCGGGACAAGGCGTACGTGGACACCGCCACCGGCTCGTACACCTTCACCGCCCTGCCCCGCTTCACCGACCCCACCGAGCGGACCGAACCCGGCTCCCTGCTCGCCCCCATGCCCGGCACCGTCGTCCGTGTCGCGGACGGGCTCGGGGCCGGGACGGCGGTCGAGGCCGGGCAGCCGCTGATCTGGCTGGAGGCGATGAAGATGGAACACCGCATCCTCGCCCCCGCCTCCGGCACCCTCACCGCACTGCACGCCGCTCCCGGCCTCCAGGTGGACGTCGGCACCCTGCTCGCCGTCGTCACCGAACCCACGGACGCCGCCGCCGAACCCGCAGACCCTGAGGAGAACGCATGAGCACCGTCCTCGAAACCGAAGAGCAACAGGCCCTGCGCGCAGCCGTCGCCGCCCTCGGGAAGCGCTACGGGCGGGACTACATGACCTCCGTCGTGCGCGACGGAGCCCACCCGCGCGAGCTGTGGACCGAAGCCGCCAAGCTCGGCTACCTCGGCGTGAACCTCCCCGAGGAGTACGGCGGCGGAGGCGGTGGAATGGCCGAACTCTCCATCGTTCTCGAGGAGCTGGGAGCGGCGGGCAGCCCGCTGCTCATGATGGTCGTCTCCCCGGCGATCTGCGGCACCGTCATCGCCCGCTTCGGCACCGACGCCCAGAAGCGGCAGTGGCTCCCCGGCCTCGCCGACGGCAGCCTCACCATGGCCTTCGGCATCACCGAACCCGACGCCGGCTCCAACTCCCACCGCATCACCACCACCGCCCGCAAGGACGGCGAGGACTGGCTGCTCACCGGGCGCAAGGTCTTCGTCTCCGGCGTCGACATCGCCGACGCCACGCTCATCGTCGGCCGCACCGAGGACGCCAGGTCCGGCAGGCTCAAGCCCTGCCTCTTCATCGTCCCGCGCGATGCCCCCGGCTTCGGCCGCTCCCGGATCGACATGGAACTCCAGGCCCCGGAGAAGCAGTTCGAGCTGGTCCTCGACGACGTACGGCTGCCCGCCGAGGCCCTCGTCGGCGAAGAGGACGCGGGTCTCCTCCAGCTCTTCGCCGGGCTCAACCCCGAACGCATCATGACCGCGGCGTTCGGCATCGGCATGGGCCGCTACGCACTCGCCCGCGCCGTCGAGTACGCGAAGACCCGGCAGGTGTGGAAGGAACCCATCGGCTCCCACCAGGCCATCGCCCACCCCCTCGCCCAGGCCCACATCGAACTGGAACTGGCCCGGCTGATGATGCAGAAGGCCGCCCGGCTGTACGACGACGGCGACGACACCGGTGCCGGTGAGGCCGCCAACATGGCGAAATACGCGGCGGGCGAGGCCTGCGTCAAAGCCGTCGACCAGGCCGTCCACACCCTCGGCGGCAACGGCCTCACCCGCGAATACGGCCTCGCGTCCCTGATCACCGCGGCCCGCGTCGCGCGGATCGCTCCCGTCAGCCGGGAAATGATCCTGAACTATGTGTCCCATCAGTCCCTGGGTCTCCCCAGGTCGTACTGACGCGAGCCGGGTGCCGGACGTCGAGTGCGGCCGGGCGCTGTCCGCGCAGGTGCCCGTTCGGGAACGTGACACCCGGGCCCTGGGGTGTCACGTTCTTTCCCCCGCATGCCCGCCGGGGCGGAGTCACTCGCGGGTGGGGCGTCGTGCCGCACGGGGCCAGCCCCGTGCGGGCAGGCGAGGGCACCGCAGACCATGCAAGCGCGCTTGAACGCTCCCGGCTCCGCTGCCACGCTCGGCAGGACGTCCGGGGAGAAGGAGACGAACCATATGAAGCCGCCGCTCGCCGGCCCCACCCACGACCGGGGCATCACCACCCTCACCCTCGACTCACCGGCCAACCGCAACGCACTCTCCGCACGGCTGGTCGACGAGCTCTCCACCGCCCTGGAGACGTGCGCGGCCGACGACGCCGTACGGGCCGTCGTCCTCACCCACACCGGCAACACGTTCTGCGCGGGCGCGGACCTGACCGGGCCGCCCGACCCGGCGGCCTTCGTCGCCCTGATGCGGCAGATCGTCACGCTGCCCAAGCCCGTCGTCGCCCGGGTCACGGGGCACGTCAGGGCGGGCGGTCTCGGGCTGCTGAGCGCCTGCGACATCTCCGTCGCCGGCCCCGGCGCCTCGTTCGCCCTCACCGAGTCCCGGCTCGGCCTCGCCCCCGCCGTCATCTCCCTGCCGCTGCTGCCCCGCACCGACCCGCGCGCCGCCGCCCGCTACTACCTCACCGGCGAACGCTTCGACGCGGCCGAAGCGGCGCGCATCTCCCTGATCACGCTCGCCGTCGGGTCCGCCGAGGACATCGACCAGGCGCTCGTACCCGTACTCGACGGACTGCGCCGGGCCTCACCGCAGGGGCTGGCGGCATCGAAGGAGCTGGTCACAGCTACTGTGCGGATGAGTTTCGACCAGCACGCCGAAGACCTCATCGCCCGCTCGGCAGCACTCTTCGCCTCCGCCGAGGCACGGGAAGGGACGACGGCCTTCCTCGAACGACGGGACCCCGCATGGGTACTGTGACGCCCTCCACCGACCGGACCCCCAAGCAGGACCGCAGCCGCGCCACCCGCCGACGGCTCCTCGAAGCCGCGGTCGCCTGCCTCGCCGAACACGGCTGGGCCGGCTCCACCGTCTCCGTCGTCGCCGAACGCGCCGGCGTCTCGCGCGGCGCCGCCCAGCACCACTTCCCGACCCGCGAGGACCTGTTCACCGCGGCCGTCGAATACGTCGCCGAGGAACGCTCCGCCGCCCTGCGCGCCCTGCCCGTCCAGGGCCGTACGGCTGTCGTCGCCGCCCTCGTCGACCTCTACACGGGCCCGCTCTTCCGCGCCGCACTCCAGCTCTGGGTCGCCGCGTCCAACGAGGAACAACTCCGCCCCCGCGTCACCGAACTCGAAGCCCGCGTCGGCCGCGAGACCCACCGCATCGCCGTCGAACTCCTCGCCGCCGACGAGAGGAAGCCCGGCGTACGCGAAACCGTCCAGGGCCTCCTCGACATGGCCCGCGGCCTCGGCCTGGCCAACGTACTCACCGACGACACCGCCAGGCGCCGACGGGTCGTGGCGCAGTGGGCGGCACTGCTGGACGAAGCACTCGGCTGAGTCCGGGACCGGCCCGCCCGCCGCCCCCGGACCTCACGCCACGGGCCTCAGCCCGACCGGCAATTGGGGGGCGGCGTCGCGGGGCCGGGCGCCGGTCGGGCTCAGTTCCGCAGGTCCGTGATCTGCTCGTATCCCTCGATCTCCCGGGGATCACGCGCCCCGGGCCCGACATACCGCGCCGAAGGCCGCACCAGGCGCCCCGTCCGCTTCTGCTCCAGGATGTGCGCCGACCAGCCCGCCGTACGCGCGCACGAGAACATCGACGTGAACATGTGCGCCGGAACCTCCGCGAAGTCCAGCATGATCGCCGCCCAGAACTCCACGTTCGTCGCCAGCACCCGGTCCGGGCGCCGCGCGTGCAGCTCCTCCAGCGCGGCCTTCTCCAGGGCCAGCGCCACCTCGAAGCGCGGCGCGCCCAACTCCTCGGCCGTACGCCGCAGAACGCGCGCCCGCGGGTCCTCCGCCCGGTAGACCCGGTGCCCGAAGCCCATCAGCCGCTCACCCTTGTCCAGGGCCTTGCGCACGTACGCGGTGGCGTCCCCGGTGCGCTCGATCTCCTCGATCATGCCGAGGACCCGGGACGGCGCACCCCCGTGCAGCGGCCCCGACATCGCGCCCACCGCGCCCGACAGCGCCGCCGCCACATCGGCGCCGGTCGACGCGATGACGCGGGCCGTGAACGTGGACGCGTTCATCCCGTGCTCGGCAGCCGACGTCCAGTACGCGTCGACGGCCTTGACGTGCCGGGGGTCCGGCTCGCCGCGCCAGCGGATCATGAACCTTTCGACCACGGACTGCGCCTTGTCGATCTCGCTCTGCGGAACCATCGGCAGCCCCTGCCCGCGCGCCGACTGGGCGACGTACGACAGAGCCATCACCGCGGCCCGCGCCAGATCGTTGCGCGCCGTCTCCTCGTCGATGTCGAGCAGCGGCCGCAGGCCCCAGACGGGAGCGAGCATCGCCAGCGCGGACTGCACATCGACCCGGATGTCACCCGAGTGCACCGGGATCGGGAACGGCTCGGCGGGCGGCAGACCGGGGTTGAACGCCCCGTCGACCAGCAGACCCCAGACATTTCCGAACGACACACGGCCGACGAGATCCTCGATGTCGACGCCCCGGTAACGGAGCGAACCGCCTTCCTTGTCCGGTTCGGCGATCTCCGTCTCGAACGCGACGACTCCCTCTAGTCCCGGTACGAAGTCGGACATGGCGGCTCCCTCGGTCGGCGGCTGCACGGAGGCCACACTGGCCTGCCCCAAGTATTGGCGGGTTCCCACGACGCGGGGAAGCGTGACATCCGGCACAGCTTCCCCATTCACCGGTGACGGATTGACGCCCCTCCTCGACGGGCGGACTCGGCCGCTGCGGCAGGATGACCCCGTGCCCACCGCAGATTCCTCCTCCGATTCCACCACCGATCCGGCCGCGATGCGCGAGCAGTACCGTTCCGAGGGCTTCACCGAGGACACGCTGGCCGCCGACCCGATCCAGCAGTTCGCCCACTGGTTCCGGCAGGTCGCCGCGGGCGGGGTGCTGTACGAGCCCAACGCCATGGTGGTCTCCACCGCCACCCCCGAGGGCCGCCCGTCCTCACGCACGGTGCTGCTGAAGAAGTACGACGAACGCGGCTTCGTCTTCTTCACCAACTACGAATCCCGTAAGGGCCGCGAACTTGCCGCCAACCCCTACGTCTCGCTGCTCTTCCCCTGGCACCCGATGGCCCGCCAGGTCGTCATCACCGGCAAGGCGTCCCGCGTCGGCCGCGAGGAAACGGTCGCCTACTTCCGCACCCGCCCGCACGGCTCCCAGCTCGGCGCCTGGGCGAGCGCCCAGTCGACGGTGATCGGCTCCCGCGACGAGCTGGTCCGGCGCTACGAGGAACTGGCCGCCCGCTACCCCGAGGGCGAACACATCCCCGCGCCCCCGCACTGGGGCGGCTTCCGTGTCGTCCCCGACACGATCGAGTTCTGGCAGGGCCACGAGAACCGGCTGCACGACCGCCTGAGGTACGTACGCGAGGGCGAGAGCTGGCGCGTCGAGCGCCTGTGCCCGTAGCGAACCGGTGCGGACACGCAGAAACCCGCAGGCTCTGGTCCCTCCTTGCGGAGGAGCCGGCCGGACTTACCGGCGAGCCTGCGGGTCGGTGACTGCTTGGGATTGGCCGATGACCGGCCTGCACTGCAAAGAGCGCGACAACGGGCGTCAGCCCGCAGTCACCTCACGAGTCCGAGAAGAAATCACTTCCGGAACACCTCCTTTCTTCGCTGGCAGCAGCCTAGGAACGGGCGCGGGATGCCACAACCCATTTATTCGGTGACTTTCCGAGCGGGTGACCGTACGCGTATCCGTCGGGGGCGCACGCTGGGCGTGGTGACGTTCTGCGCCCTGCCCGTCGCATGGCTTTCGAACGCCCCGACGCGGCGTACGCGGAGACGGTGGCGGCCGGGTCGCGGGGGCGGTCGACCTGGCGCAGGTGAGGAAGCGGCCGTGGGCGACGCGGTCCGGCCCGGGGTGCGCCGGGCCCCGTCGCGGAGCCCGCCACCACCCCCGGCCGGGGCCCGTCCTCACGCCGCGTGCAGCGCCAGCGTCGGTGAGAGTCGGGACGCCCGCACCGCCGGGTAGAGGCCCGCGATCGTGCCGATCACCAGCGTCGCGCCGAAGCCGCCGCCGACCGCCCACGGCGGCACCACCCAGGGCAGCCCGCCGGAGTACGCGTACACCCCGGTCGCCGCCGCGCCGAGCGCCACGCCCGCCAGGCCGCCGAGGCCGGAGAGCATCAGCGACTCCGTGACGAACTGGATGCGGATCTGGCCCCGGGTCGCGCCGAGCGAGCGGCGCAGCCCGATCTCGTACCGCCGCTCCAACACCGAGATGATCATGGTGTTGGCGACCCCGACGCCGCCGACGAGCAGCGCGATGCCGCCCAGGCCCAGCAGCATGCTGCTGAACGCCCCTTCGGTCGCCGCCTTGGCCTGGAGCGCCGACGACGGGTCGGTGACCTTCACGTTCTGCGGGTTCTGCGGGTCGACCGTCGCCGCCATGACCTTGCGCACGTCCTGCACCGCCGCGTCGGCCGAGCGCTCGTACACCGATGTCGGGTGGCCCTCGAAGCCCAGCAGGCGCTTCGCACCCTCCCAGCCGACCAGTGCGGAGCGTTCGATCTCCGGGGCGAGCGGCAGCGGGGCGAGGATGCCGACCACGGTGAAGTACCGGTCGCCGATCCACACCTGCCGGCCCGGAGCGGTGATGCCGAGACGTTCCGCGGAGACATGGCCGAGCACGACGGAGGGGTAGCGTCCGGTCGCGTCGTTGAGCCAGCCGCCGCTGCGGACCTCGCCGCGCAGCACCCGCAGCAGGTCGCCGGTGGTCGCCTTGACGGTGATCCCGCCCGTATCGTCCTTGTCGATCTTCTCGTTGCGGCGTGCGGTCGCGTCGAGGTCGGCGGTCGCTCCCACCCCCTGGACGCCCTTGATCCGGCCCACCATCCCGACCGCGTCCTCGGGCAGCTCGACGTCCTGTCCGGCGAACATCGAATCGCCGGGGGAGGCCACGAGCAGGTTGGTGCCCAGCTTGTCGAGCTCCCGGAGCAGCTGGGCCTGGCTGGAGGCGGAAATACCCACCACCGAGATCATCGTCGCGATACCGATGGCGATGCCCAGGGCCGAGAGCACGACCCGCATCGGCCGGCTGCGCAGCCCCGCCGAGCCGACGTGCAGCACGTCCCGGGGGCCGAGCCGGGCCGCTTTCAGCCGCCCCCCGCCCCGGCCGTCGGCGTCGCGGTCCGCGCGCCGCGCCCTCACCGGCCCGCTCCCGTCGCGGCGGAGGAGCGGCCGTTTCCGGAGCCGTCGCGCACATCCGCGGAGGGATCGCGTATGCCCGTGGACGGATCGTGTACGTCCGCGGACGGATGGCGTACGTCCGCGACCACCTGGCCGTCCCGGATGCGCACCTCGCGCGGCAGGTCCCGGGCGATCTCGGTGTCGTGCGTGATGACCGCGATGGTGGCGCCCTCCCGGTTGAGCTCGCGCAGCAGCTTCATCACCGCTTCCCCGGACGCCGAGTCGAGCGCCCCGGTCGGTTCGTCGGCCAGCAGCAGCGCGGGTTCCCCCACGACGGCCCGCGCGATGGCGACCCGCTGTTTCTGTCCGCCGGAGAGCTGGTGCGGCTTGTGGTCGAGGCGGTCGGCGAGCCCGACCCGCTCCAGCGCGTCGGCGGCCCTGCGGCGGCGTACGGCCCGGGAGAGGCCCGAGTACAGCAGGCCCTCCGCGACGTTGTCGCGGGCGCTGACGCCCGGCACCAGGTGGAACGCCTGGAAGACGAAGCCGACGTGCTGGGCACGCAGCGCGGAGAGCCTGCGGTCGGAGAGCGCCGCCACGTCGTGCCCCGCGATGTGGACGGATCCGGCGGTGGGGCGGTCCAGGGTGCCGATGATGTGCAGCAGCGTGGACTTGCCGGAGCCGGACGGGCCGACGATGCCGAGGAGTTCGCCCTCCTCGACGGTGAGGTCCACCCCGCGCAGGGCGGCGACCGGGCCCGGGTACTCCTTGGTGATGCCCCTGAGGCCGACGACCGTGTTCATATCTTCGGCACCCCGACCTTCATGCCCTCGCGCAGCCCGCCGCCGGACACCTCGACCCGGCCCTCGGCGAACGTGCCGAGCTCGACCTTCACGTCGCGGACCGTGCCGCCCCGGACGACCTGGAGGCCGAAGCCGCCGCCGGGCAGCGCGAGCAGCGCGTTCACCGGGACGCTGAGGACGTCCTTGTGCAGCTCGCCGGTCAGGTTCACCGTGACCGGCGCCTGGTCGAAGCCGCCGACCTTGTCCGGCTTGTCGAAGGAGACGGTCAGGGTGACCTTGGGGCTGTTGTCCTGCGGGTCCTTGCCGGGCTTCGCCGTCCGGCCGACCGAGGAGACCGACCCGGCCGCGCTGCTGCCGTCCGGCAGCTCGACGGTGACCTTGGTGCCCGCCTTGGCGAGCTGGCTCTCGGCGACGTCGAGCTCGAACGTCACGATGCGCTCGGAGCCGGTCGTGATGAGGACCGGAGCGCCGGGCCGGGCCAGTTCGCCGACGGCCGCCTCGACGCTCTTGATCCGGACCTCCCCCGGGGCGAAGGCGATGTCCTGTGGCCCCACCGTTCCGGTCCGCTTGCTGTCGTGGGACTTCTGCCAGCGCTTGACGGCGGCCGCGGTCAGCTCGGTGTACTCGTCGTCCGGGGTGAAGCCGGTGTAGCCGAGCTCTACGAGATTGCGCTCCAGCTGCTCCACGTCCCGGCCCCGGTCGCCCGGCTTCAGCGTCCGGTACATCGGTCCCGAGCCGTACATCAGCCACACCGCCCGGCCGTCGACCTCGTACAGCCGCTCGTTCCGCTCGACGGTCGAGCCGGTGGACGGGGTCCAGGTCATGGTGCCCGCCGCGCCCGCGTTGACCTTGCGCTGCTTGTCGTAGCCGAGCGTCCCGTCCGCCTGGGCGCTGTCGCGTAGGTCGCCGCGCTCGACCGCGGCGGTGGCCGGGGGCAGCCCGGTGTTCTTCGGGCCGCCCGTCTCCCCGGCGGAGCCGAACTGGGTGAGAGCCAGTGACCCGGCCGCCACGGCGAGCACCGCCGCGGCGGCCACCATGACCCGTCCGCGCCTCACCGCCCGGCGCTTTCGCACGCCGCGTTGGCCTTCTCGAACTTCTTCATGTCCTTCTGCGGCATCGCGGGCGCCTGCGCCATCCCGCCGTCGAACTTCGGGTCGGGCATGTCGATGCCGTTCTTGCGCATGCACCGGGCGAAGGCGAGCATCTTGTCCTTGTCGGCCTGGGTGATCTCCTTGGCCCCGCCGCCGACCGCTTTGTCCTGGCAGGCCTTGAACGCCTTCTCCATCTCCTGCTTGCTCTTGCCGCCGCCATCGATGGTCATTCCGCGGACGTCGTCGCCCGGCTTCGGCTCCGCGACGTTCAGGCCATGCTCCCGCAGGCACTTGCGGTGCTCCAGGGCCTGGTCCTCGTCCGTCTTCTTGGTGTCCGAAGCGGATCCGCCGCTCTTGGTTCCGCTTCCGCTTCCGCTTCCGTTTCCGCTTCCGCCGCCGTCGCCCGAGCAGGCGGTGGCCGACAGGACGACGGCGGCGGCGATCAGGCAGGCGGCGGCGACGCCGCGACTTTGTGCGCGGGAGGTGGTCCGGTGGGAAATGGTCGGGTTCATGAGGGCTCCTCGTCCGTTGCTGACAGGCCGGGTACGAACGGCTTGAGCGTGCGCGAGGACGCGGTTTCGTTTCTCTCAGCCCGGATGTTTACACCGACGAAACATCGCTTTGGGTTACACAGGACCCATGCGTGTGCTGGTGGTGGAGGACGAGGAATTCCTGGCCGGGATGATCGCCGAGGGGCTGCGCCGCGACGCCGTCGCGGTGGACATTGCCACGGACGGCCGGGCAGCGCTGGACCGGCTTCGGTTCGGCGCGTACGACGTGATGATCCTCGACCGCGATCTGCCGGGGCTGCACGGCGACGAGGTGTGCCGTCGCGTCGTCGGTATGCGCCTGCTGACCCGGATCCTGATGCTCACCGCGTCCGGGACGGTACGGGACCGGGTGGCCGGCCTCGGGCTCGGCGCCGACGACTACCTGACCAAGCCGTTCGCGTACGACGAACTCCTCGCCCGGGTCCTGGCGCTCGGCCGCCGTGCCCGCCCCGCTCTCCCGCCGGTCCTGGAACGGGCCGGGCTGACGCTGGACACTGCCCGCCGCCAGGTCTGCCGCGACGGCCGCTACCTCTCGCTCTCCCGCAAGGAGTTCGCCGTGCTGGAGACCCTGCTGCGGGCCGAGGGCGCGGTCGTCAGCGGCGACGACCTGATCGAGGAGGTGTGGGAGGAGGACACCAGCTACCGCACCAACGCGGTCCGGGTCACGTTGTCCAAGCTCCGCGCCAAACTGGGCGCGCCCCCGGTGATCGAGACGGTCCCGGGGGCCGGCTACCGCATCGGGGACGGCCTCGCCGACGGGTCGGGGGACCACGGCCCTGCGACCGGACCGGTGGGCGGCCCCGCGACCGGACCGGTGAACGGGTCGGCGGACCAGCCGGACGACGGCTCCGCGAACCGGCCGGGGGAGGGCCGGTGAGCAGCGAGCGCGCCCGGCTCACCGCGCTGTACGGCGGACTGCTGGTGCTGGCCGGCGCCCTGCTGGTGGGGCTGGTCTACCTGCTGGTCAGCGAGGGCCTCTACGCCAGTGTGCTGACCGCGGTGGCCCCGGCGGTCCCCGCCGGGGCCACCGCCTCCGCCGTCCGGTCGGGCATGGCCACCGCGCCCGCGCTGCCGTCGTCGGACTGGGCGCAGACCGTGGTCATGCAACCCGGGCAGTACGCGGTGGCGCAGAGGGTCAGTACCGCCGCCGGGGACGCCGCGCTCAACCAGCTGCTGACGGTCTCCGGGGTCTCCCTCGCCGTCTACTCGGCGCTCTCCGTCGCGCTCGCCTGGTGGATGGCGGGCCGGGTGCTGCGGCCGGTCGGCGTCATCACCGCCCGCGCCCGCCGGCTCTCCGGCAGCAACCTGCACGAACGCCTCGCGCTGAAGGCCCCGCCCGGCGAGCTCAAGGAACTGGCCGACACCTTCGACGGGATGCTCGACCGGATCGAGGAGCTGGTCGCCGCCCGGCAGCGGTTCGCCGCCAACGCCGCCCACGAGCTGCGCACCCCGCTCGCCGTGCAGCGGGCCGCAGCCGAGATCGGCCTCGCCGACGACCCGCCGCCCGAGAAGGTCGCCTGGATCCGGGACAAGCTCATCGACACCGCCGCCGACAGCGAGCAGCTCATCGAGGGACTGCTGCTCCTCGCGGTCTCCGACGAGGGCCTGCGACGGCGCGAACGGGTCGGCCTGGACGCGACCGCGGCCACGGTGACCGAGGCGCTGGAGGCGGAGGCGAAGGAACGGTCCATCACCGTCGAGGCGGAGGCCCGGCCGCTGTCGGTCGAGGGCGACCCGGTCCTGCTGGACCACCTCGTGCACAACCTGGTCGCCAACGCGCTGCGCCACAACCACCCCGGCGGGACGGTACGGGTCCGGGTGGGGCCGGGCGGTCTGGAGGTCGCCAACACCGGGCCGGTGGTGGATCCGGCGACCGTGCCGCTGCTGTTCGAGCCGTTCCGCCGGGCGCAGGCCCGCCGCCACGCTCCCGGTGAGGGGGCCGGTCTGGGGCTCTCCATCGTGGCGTCGATCGCGAGGGCGCACGGCGGCGAGGCGAGTGCGACGGCGAACCCGGGCGGCGGACTGACGGTCCGGGTCGTGCTGCCGACGTGCCCGTAGCGGGGCGGCCGGCGGCCCGGCGCGATCAGCGCCGGTAGAAGATCCGGTCCCGGTACTCCGTCATGACGCGACCGTTCCACTCGTGGCCGCCGTCGACGTTCCCCGACCGCAGCAGCGGCGGCTCGATCCCGCGCGCCACGAGCTGCTCCACCGCGGCGGCCGTCATCGCCTGCATCACCGCGCTGGTGACCACCGTCGACGCGGGTCCGAACGGTGCCTCGATCCCCTCGGTGGTCAGCTCCGCGTCGCCGATGGAGATCTTGCTGTCGAGCACGATGTCGCAGTGGTCCCGCAGGAAGCCGCCCGAGGTGTGCCGGGACCGGGTGCCGTCCGCGTACGCGACCGAGGTGACGCCGATGACTGTCAGGCCGAGCGCGCGCGCGTTCATCGCCATCTCCACCGGCAGCGCGTTGCGCCCGGAGAGCGAGATGATCACGAGGATGTCGCCCGCCTCGGCGGGGCTGGAGTCGAGGACCGCGCCCGCCAGTCCGTCGACCCGCTCCAGCGCCGAGCCGAGGGTCGCGGGCATGACATCGACGCCGACCGCCCCCGGGACGGCCAGCAGGTTCATCAGGGCGAGTCCGCCCGCCCGGTAGACGACGTCCTGCGCGGCGAGCGAGGAGTGCCCGGCGCCGAAGGCGAAGAGCCGGCCGCCCGCGGCGACCGTGTCGGCGATCGCGGCACCGGCGGCCGCGATGTTGCCGGACTCCTCGTCGCGCACGCGCTCCAGCAGGCCGATCGCTGCATCGAAGAACTGACCGGCCAGCTTGCTGTCGCTCATCGAGGAGGCCCTTTCCGGCGGTGAGAATGGTCCATGGGGTGTCCGTGCCGCCGATCACGTTGCGGTCTGGACCAGTGGCCTGTCAATACCGCCCACGCCGCTCCGCTGCACGGTGTTCGGTCGGCGCGGCACGGTTGTCAGCGGTATGCGTCAGAATTGGGGCAGGGCCAGCGCACGACGTTTTTCCTGTCACAGCATCGAGGGGCACGAATGTCCGGACTGATCGACACCACGGAGATGTATCTCCGCACCATCCTCGAACTCGAAGAGGAAGGCGTGGTCCCCATGCGCGCCCGGATCGCGGAACGGCTGGACCAGAGCGGTCCGACGGTCAGCCAGACGGTGGCGCGCATGGAGCGCGACGGCCTGGTGCAGGTCGCGGGCGACCGCCACCTGGAGCTGACCGGCGAGGGGCGCCGCCTCGCGACCCGCGTCATGCGCAAGCACCGGCTCGCCGAGTGCCTGCTCGTCGACGTGATCGGCCTGGAGTGGGAGCAGGTGCACGCCGAGGCATGCCGCTGGGAGCATGTGATGAGCGAGGCCGTGGAGCGGCGGGTGCTGGAGCTGCTGCGCCACCCGACGGAGTCGCCGTACGGGAACCCGATCCCGGGCCTGGAGGAGCTGGGCGAGAAGGCCGAGGCCGACCCGTTCCTCGACGAGGGCATGGTGAGCCTGTCGGAGCTCGACCCGGGCGCCGAGGGCAAGACCGTGGTCGTGCGCCGGATCGGTGAGCCGATCCAGACGGACGCCCAGCTGATGTACACGCTGCGGCGGGCGGGTGTGCAGCCCGGTTCCGTGGTCAGCGTGACCCAGTCGCCCGGCGGGGTGCTGGTCGGCAGCAGTGGCGAGGCGGCGGAGCTGGACGCCGAGGTCGCCTCGCACGTGTTCGTGGCCAAGCGCTGACGGATTCGTGGCCGAGCGCGACGGACGCTGAAGAGTGGCGTCCGCTTCCCCTTTTTTTCCGTCCGGAACCGCAGCTTTTTCCGTCCGGAACCGCAGCGCTCGGACGGATCGCGTGCCAGGCTGTGGCTGAGGCATACCTGAGAGTGTCGGCCACCTGACCGTGCGGGTCGGGGAGGGAGCAGGCGGATGCGCCCGTGGTACTTGCTCGTTCGGCATGTTCGGTTCGTTCCGTACGTCACGCACGTCCGGGTCACGCACGTCCGGGTCACGCACGTCCGGCGCGCGCACCGGAAGGCGGCTGCCACGCTCCCGGCCGCCCGCGAAGGCGCTTCGGCCCCGGCCGCTCCCCGAACGGCAACAGCAGAGGGCCCCGGCGCCTTGCGGCGCCGGGGCCTGTCCTCCCCTGTTCCGACCCGGAGCCCCGAGCTCTCGAGGTCGGTCCCCACGGGCCCTCATCCCCGAGTGGCCCGCCTCCCGGTGAAGATCTCCCCTCTGTGGCCGGGGTCAATCCTTGGCGCCGGTCACTCGAACGAGGGGTGTTGGATGCCGGAACCCGGTTTTCGAATGAAGGTTCGATAGTCTGCCGTGGCGCGACCACGCGGTGATCGAGTGGGATCAAGCGGTGATCGAGGACCAGAAGGGGGTGCCAGGACATATGGTGCGGCGCATCGATGTGACCGGGACCGGCGGCGTACGCCTCGCGGCCTGGGAGTTCGCCGACCCGCCCAAGGGGCGCACGGAGGGCGAGAGCGCGCCCGGGGTCTTATTGCTCCACGGTTTGATGGGCCGGGCCGCGCACTGGGCCTCGACCACCCGCTGGCTCGCCGAGCGGTACCGCGCCGTCGGCCTCGACCAGCGCGGGCACGGCCGCAGCGAGAAGCCGGCCGAAGGCCCGTACACCCGTGAGGCGTACGTCTCCGACGTCGAGGCGGCGATCGAACAGCTCGGCCTCGCCCCCGTCACCCTCGTCGCACATTCCATGGGAGCGCTCACCGCCTGGCAGCTCGCCGCGAAGCGCCCCGATCTCGTCCGGGCGCTGGTCATCTGCGACATGCGGGCCTCCGCGCTCGGCGCGGCCTCGCAGCGGGAGTGGGAGGACTGGTTCACGTCCTGGCCGGTGCCGTTCGCGACGCTCTCCGACGTACGGAAGTGGTTCGGCGAGGACGACCCCTGGGTGGAGCGGCCCAACCCGGCCCGCGGCGAGTTCTTCGCCGAGGTGATGGCCGAGCGGGCCGATGGCTGGCGCCCCGTCTTCTCCCGCCGCCAGATGCTCCAGTCCCGCGCGACCTGGGTGTTCGACGCGCACTGGGAGGAGCTGGCACAGGTCCGGTGCCCGACCCTGGTGCTCCGCGGCCTCGACGGCGAACTGGGCCGGGCGGAGGCCCAGGAGATGGTCCGCGTACTGCCGCGCGGGCAGTACGCGGAGGTGGCCGACGCCGGTCACCTCGTCCACTACGACCAGCCGGAGGGCTGGCGCGCGGCGGTCGAACCCTTCCTGGAACAGTTCACCGAGGACCCGCAGGAGGACCGCGAGCCCGTATCCCCATAAGCGACCGCGAGCCCGTATCCCCGTACGAGGGGCACGGGTCCTACCCGCCTCCCTCAGCCCTTGCTGACCGCCATCAGGATCTCCGGGAGCCGGTTCGCCGTGCGGGGAGCGGCGAGCCGTAGCCCCGCCCAGGCGATCAGCGCCCCATACCCGGCCCCCGCGGGCAGCAGCAGCCACAGCCACTGATCCGGACCGGCGACGCGCAGCCAGATCGTCACCGCGATCACCGGCGCGCAGAGCACCGCCGCCGAGACCATGCCGCCGAAGATCGAGATCCAGGCGAGCCCGGCCTGCCCCGGTGCCACGTTCTTGAACGCCCCGTCCTGCGGGATCGAGTACGGGAAGGCCGCCGACGCCACCGCCCCCGTCGCCAGCATCGCGCCCAGCAGGGCGAGCGACAGGCCCATGACCCCCGGCAGTGCGCCCCAGTCGCCGAGCACCGCGGCCGTCGCCACCGTCACCAGGACCGTGTACGGCAGTGTGATCAGCAGCAACGCCAGTGCCCGCGCGCGCAGTTCGAGGTACGCGTCCCGGGTGGAGGAGATCGTCAGCGTCACCATCCAGAACGCGGAGGTGTCCTGCCCGAACTGGTTGTACATCTGCATGCCGAGCATCCCGGCGGCGAAGCAGGCGAAGTAGAGCGAACCGGTGCCCTGCAACGCGTTGAGCATCGGCATGATCAGCCCGATCGCCAGCGCCGTGACCCAGGAGGCCTTGGTCTTCGGGTCGCGTGCGATGTACCGCAGGCTGCGCTCCAGCACCGGCCCCGTACGCCCCGCGGGCAGCAGCGCGGCGAGCCCGGAGCCGCTCCTGCCGGACTTCTCACGGCCCGGTCCGGCGGCGGCGAGGGTCGAGCCGTCCGGGGCCGTCATCAGCTTCACCAGGCTCCGCTGCCACAGCCACAACAGCGCGAACAGCGCCGCCACGGACAGCAGCAGCTGTACGGCGGCCTGCCCGTACGAGCCCCGCGACGCCGAGTCCACCGCCCCGATCGCCGAGGCGGGCGGCAGCCAGCGCACCACGTCCGCGGCCGGTTCGAGCGCGGAGAGGCCGCCCGCCTGTCCCAGCCGCTGCGCACCGAAGTTGACGACCTGGAAGCCCACCGCGATCACGAGCCCGCTGAGCACCGCGAGATCGCGGCCCTTGCGTGAGGTCAGCAGCCGGGTGTTGGCCGTGGCCACGGCCCGCGTCAGCGCCACGCACAGCAGAAGTGTGAGCGGCGCGGCCACCACGGCGAACACCGCACCCGCCGCCCCGTGCGCCACCGCGAACACCGAACCGGCCGCCAGGCAGAGCGTGAACAGCGGACCGATCCCGACGAGCGACGCCGCCAGCAGCGCCGCGATCAGCGGGCGCGGCCGCAACGGCAGCATCACCAGACGGCTCGGGTCGAGGGTCTCGTCACCGCTGGGGAAGAACAGCGGCATCACGGTCCAGCCGACCGCCAGCACCCCGGCCAGCAGGACGACGAGGGAACCGGCATGGGCGTGCCCGTGCAGCGCGATCAGCCCGATCAGCTGGCCCGCCGCGATCAGCAGGGTGAAGACGACGGAGGTGATGTACGCGGCCCGGCGGCCCGTCGACTGCCGCAGCCCGTTGCGCAGCAGGGTCAGTTTGAGCCGTACGAAGACGGGGACGAGCCCCTCGCCGCCGCGCGTGGTGTCCCGGCCGGGAGCGGCGCCCGCGGGGGTGTCGAGCACGCTCATCGGTCGCCGCCCAGCCAGTCCAGGGATTCGCCGGTGGTCCGGGAGCCCGCGCCGACGAGTTCGAGGAAGGCGTTCTGCAGCGAGGACGCCTCGCCGCGCACCTGGGCCAGGGTGCCCTGGGCCCGGATCGTGCCGGCGGCCATGACGGCCACCCAGTCGCAGAGGGACTCCACGAGCTCCATCACATGGCTGGAGAAGACGACGGTCGCCCCGGAGCGGGTGTACCGCTCAAGAACCTCGCGGATGGTCTGCGCCGACACCGGGTCGACGCCCTCGAACGGCTCGTCCAGGAAGAGCACTTCGGGGTTGTGCAGCAGCGCCGCCGCGAGCCCGATCTTCTTCCGCATGCCGGTCGAGTAGTCGACGACCAGCTTGTGCTGGGCGCCCGCCAGGTCGAGCACGTCGAGCAGCTGGGTGGCGCGCTTGTCGACTTCGGCACCCGGCAGCCCGCGCAATCGGCCGGTGTACGCGAGGAGTTCGCGTCCCGAGAGCCGTTCGAAGAGCCGCAGCCCCTCCGGGAGCACACCGATCCTGGACTTCACCTCGACCGGGTCGCGCCACACATCATGGCCGCCGACCTCGATCAGCCCCTGGTCGGGGCGGAGCAGTCCGGTGACCATCGACAGCGTGGTGGTCTTGCCCGCGCCGTTGGGCCCCACCAGACCGATGAACTTGCCCGCGGGCAGCTCCAGATCGATCCCGGCGACCGCGGTCTGCTCCCCGAACCGCTTCCACAACCCCTGCACGCGAACGGCGGGCGGCGCCGTCCGCGCGTCGCCCGCCTCTTCCGCTGCCCCCGTCTGTGCCGCCTTGTCCGTCTCTGTCCCGTCTTGCATGATGTGTGCTGCCTTTCGGTGTCCCCGTGTATGGGGGCCACCCTACGAAAGGGCACCTCATGAGGGGCGCCTCCCGAAAGGGCGCTCTACGAAAGGGCGCTCTACGAAAGGCGCGCTCGCGCCTCGGCCGCTTCCCGCGCGCAGGCGTAGGCGAGCGGGCTGATGAGCTCCTTGGCGTCCGGCAGCCACCGGTTGGCGTGGGTGGGCCGGCGGGCCCACTGCACCGCCCCGCGCCCGCCGACCCGGGTCGGCGGCCCCGTCAGGTAGTGGCCGTCACCGCGGCCGACGAGGTCGATCGAGGCGGCCCGCCAGCCCAGCTCCCGTACGAGGTCGTCCACCTTGGCCGCCGCGCCCGGCAGGACGAAGAAGTACATCCGCCGGTCGGGGGTGCGGGTGACGGGCCCGAGTGGCAGTTCCATCCGCTCCATCCGGGCCAGCGCCAGGAACCCGGCGGACTCCGGTACGTCGATCGCGTCGAAGGTGCGGCCGGTGGGCAACAGGATCGACGCCCCCGGGTGCCTGGACCACATCCGGCGGGCCGCGGCGCCGCTGCCGGTCGCCTGGCCCGCCCAGTCGGGTCCGGCCGGATGGGCGCCGGGGGAGGCGCAGCCGGCGTCGCCGCAGGAGCATCGCTCGGCCCCCTCCGCGGCCTCCAGCCAGGTGCCGGGGCACACGTCCCAGTGCCGTTCCTCCGCGTACCGCACGGCGGCGTCGAGCAGTTGCTCGCCCCGCTGCCGGGGGACCTGCGCGGTTTCAGTGATCATGATGGGTTCTTCGACTCCGATGGGCTCTTCCACGCACAACACAACTACCGCCACCACCCGGGGTTACGGGCGTGGCGAGTGCGGTCACGGCGTACCGATCCGGCATACGGGGCGCACGGATGCATGGGCGGGGGCGCGCGTGAGGCGGTGCCGGGCCGGGCGGGTAGCCACTTACGGGCACCTCCGGAACGGTCGGCCTCTGTCATATGCCGACACGTATGACGCACGTATGCCGAACGTATGCCGACACGAATGACAAGGAACACGACGGACGTGACGATCACGATGAATGTGCGCATTTTCCGTGCAATTGCCGGGCATTGATCCGCTCATCGATCACTGCGGCCTCAGGGGGAAACATGGCAGCCAGGCCTCTCGTCGCCCGCCAGCCGAACGAACGGCTCCAGGCGCTCATTCAGGAAGCCGGATGCTCCAACGCCGGCCTCGCCCGCCGCGTCAACATGGTCGGCGCGGAACGCGGACTCGACCTGCGGTACGACAAGACCTCCGTGGCCCGTTGGCTGCGTGGACAGCAACCGCGCGGCAGGGCACCGGGAATCATCGCCGAGGCGCTCGGCCGCAAGCTCGGCCGCACGGTCACGATCGACGAGATCGGCATGGCCAACGGCAAGAATCTGGCGTCCGGCGTCGGCCTGCAGTTCGCCCCGACCGTGATCGGCGCGATCGAGCAGGTCTGTGAGCTGTGGCGCAGCGATGTCGGCCGCCGCGACTTCCTGTCCGGTTCGACGGTCGCCTCCTCGGCGCTGGTAGAACCCAGCCGCGACTGGCTGATCACCGGCGCCGACCCGCAGGTGGCACGGTCCGCCGGGGCCCGCGTCGGGATGTCGGACGTGGCGGCGGTACGGGCGATGACGGCCGCGCTCGTCGACCTCGACCACCGGTTCGGCAGCGGACATGTGCGGCCGGTCCTGGTGCACTACCTGAACAGCGTGGTCTCCGGGCTGGTCTCGGGGGCGTACCGCGAATCGGTCGGCCGGCAGCTGTTCGCGGCGGTCGCCCGGCTCACCGAACTCGGCGGGTACATGGCGGTCGACACGGGTCAGCCGGGTCTCGCGCAGCGCTACTACATCCAGGCGCTGCGCCTGGCGCAGGCGGCGGGCGACCGGGCGTACGGCGGTTACGTCCTGGCCGCGTCGATGAGCCATCTCGCCGCGCAGCTCGGCAATCCGCGCGAGATCGCCCAGCTGGCGCGCGCCGCGCAGGAGGGCGCGCGCGGGCGGGTCACCCCGAGGGCGGAGGCGATGTTCTACGCGGCGGAGGCGCGCGGACACGCGCTGCTCGGCGACGCCCGCACCTGCCAGGCGGTGACGGGCCGGGCGCTGACGGCCATGGAGCACGCCGAACCGGACACCGGGGACGACCCCGGCTGGATCGCCCACTTCGACCACGCCTACCTCGCCGACGAGCTGGCACACTGCCACCGCGACCTCGGCCAGGCGGAGGCGGCCGCACGCCGGGCGAAGGAGTCCCTGGACGGCCACCCGGAGTCCCGGACCCGCCGCCGCGGCATCGGCCTGGTGCTCCTCGCCACGGCCCAGGTCCAGCTGCGCGAGGTGGAGCAGGCCTGCCACACGGGTACGCGGGCGATGGAGCTGCTGGGGTCGGTGCGCTCCAGCCGGGGAGCGGAGTATCTGGACGATCTGCAGCAGCGGCTGTTGCCCTACGGGGACGAGCCGGCGGTGCGGGAGTTCGGCTCGCGGCTGGAGCTCCAGGCGGCGTGACGGGGAGGCCGGACCGGAGGATCGCGTCCGGGTGCCCCCTTAACTGCGTCTTGAGGGCGCTGGGTGTTACAGCTCGTGTGAAGGGGTCGTGAGTGACCACACGCACTTGGCGAACGGCGGCAGCCACCCGATAGCGTGGGCCGACGATTCCGTAGGTTGACACGTAGGAGTCCCGGTGACGCAGAGCGGACAGGGTGACGAGCAGCAGCTCCCTGCTGTACGGCCCGCGCACGAAGGTGTCGTGCTGCCCGCGGGTGGCGGTGAGCCCTGGATACCAGGGGGGCCTGCGGATCAGGCCGCCCCGGCGGGCGGCCAGCCGTGGGGGCAGCCCTGGGGGCCGCAGGCGGCGCACCAGAACGCCGTGCCGCAGCCACAGGGGCCGTACGGGCAGGGCGGCGATCAGTACGGGCAGCCGGCGCAGGCGTACGGACAGCCGCCGCAGGCGTACGGGCAGCCGGCGCAGGCGTACGGACAGCCTCAGGCCGCCCAGCCGTTGCCCCCCGCACAGCCTCAGCAGCACCAACAGCCCCACCAGCCCCAGCAGCCGTACGCGCAGCCGTTGCCGCCCGAGGCCGTGCCCGGAATGAGTATGGGCAGGGACGCGGATGCCACGCAGTACATCGCGCCGGTGCCCCCCGGACCTGCGCCGGGCGGGCTGCCGCCGGAGAGCCCCGCCGAGGCCACCCAGTTCCTCCCCCACGGAGCCCCGCAGGCACAGGCGTATCAGCAGCAGCCGCCCGCGCACGGGGGCGACGCCGAAGCGACCCAGTACATCCCGCCCGTCCCCGGCGGCGCCCCGTACGGCATCAGGCCCGGAGGCCCCGGCGACCGGCAGCCGCCCGCCGAGTTCGACAACCTCTTCCGCAACGAGGAGTCCGCGGGCGCCACCCAGCAGATGCCCCAGTTCGACCCCGGACAGCAGCGCCAGGGGGCCTACCAGCCCCCGCAGGCGCCCCACGCGCCGCAGGCCCCGCAGCCGCAGTACCAGCCCGTGGACGACGGGCCGCAGGGGCGGGCCGGGCAGCGCAAGAGACCGGCGCACGTCACGCTCATCGCGGCGGTCGTCGTCGGCTGCGCGGTCGTCGGCCTCGGCGCGGGTGCGCTGATGAGCGGCGGCGACGACAAGGGCAAGGACAACAAGCAGCCGGTGGCGGCCGCGAGTTCGCCCGCCGGCGAGCCCTCCACGCAGGCCGCGGCCGATCCGGCGAAGCCGCAGGCCGAGGCGCTCGACAAGCTCCTGGCGGACAGCAACAACAGCCGGGCCGCGGTCATCGGGGCCGTCGAGAAGACCAAGAACTGCACGGACCTGGACCAGGCCGCGACCGATCTGAAGGGCGCCGCCCAGCAGCGCCGTGATCTGGTGACCCGGCTCCAGGGGCTGAGCGTCGACAAGCTGCCGGACCACGACCGGCTCACCGTCTCCCTCACCAAGGCCTGGCAGGCGTCCGCCGCCGCCGACGAGCACTACGCCGCGTGGGCCGGCCAGGCCAAGGACGGCAAGAAGGTCTGCAAGCACGGCAAGGCCCGGACGACCAGCGAGTTCCAGCAGGCCACCGTGCAGAGCGGTGAGGCGAGCAAGGCGAAGCGGGAGGCGTCGGGGTTGTGGAACTCGATCGCGTCGAAGTACGGGCTGACCCGGCGAGCGGCGACCGAGCTCTGAGGATCAGGCCCCCGGGCGGTCCGGAAGCGGGGTGCCGGGGGCGCGACCCCCGCCACCTCACCCCTTCGCGCTCGCGTCCGACAGCGTCCTCGTGACGTCCACGAAGCCCTTCTTGTCCGCGACGAGCCGCCCGTCCCGTACCGCCTGAAACGTCACCTTGGTGTTCACGACGCGCGGGTACGCGGACGAGCCGAGCATGTCCTCGAAGCGCCAGCGCAGCTCCGGCGTGAGGCCGCCGGTGTCGACCGGGGTGCCGTGGTTGAGCGCGGAGGCGAGTTTCCGGGCGGTGATCCGCGGGGCGTCGATCGCCTTCACGAGCTCGTTCAGCGCGGTGTACGCGATCCATGTGGTCTGGACGCCCGTGTCGGCCGGGTCGATCCGGTTGTCGCCGAAGGCGTGCTTACGGATCACCTCCCGCATCCGGTCCCAGCGGGCGTCGCCCGAGTCCGGGTACCAGCCGGTGACGTACGCCCCCTCGAACGGGCTGTTGCGGCCGCCGGTGCTGTCGATCAGCGGCTGCCCGACGCTGCCGAGGACGGACGAGACCCGTACGTTCCCGTACGACGGTTCGAGCCGCCGGAAGGAGTCGAAGAACGTCTCCGTACGGTCCCCGAGCACGGCCGTCACACAGCCGCCCTGCGCCCCCGCGGCTCGGAGCGCCCGCCCGGCGGCCTGGTCGTACGAGGTCGCCGACTCCGCCGCCCGGATGTCGACGGGCTCGGGCCGGCCGGCGTCGGTGAGACCGGTGCTGAGGAGCCAGGCCTGGCCGTCGCCGCCCAGGGTGTCGGGCCGCACCACGGACACCCGCTCGCAACCGCGGGCGAGCTGCCGGGCGTTGCCCGCGAGGAGCGCCGCCTGGCCGCCGTTGACGGGGTAGGAGGCGTAGCTGCTGAACTCCTCCTCGGAGGCCCCGTAACCGCCGATGTAGGGGATTCCGGCGGTCTCCAGCGGTGGCATGAACGACGACCCGTGCCGGCTGTACGAGCCGACGACCGCCACCGCCTTCTCCTTGACGGCCAGCCGGGCGCAGTTCCCCGCGCCGGTCGAGGTGTCCGACTCGTCACAGGTGACGACGCGCAGCCGGTGACCGGCGAGCCCGCCGTTGCTGTTGACCCAGCGGGCGTACGTACGCGCCATGGCGGTCATGCCCGACATGTTCACCGTGTTGACCGTGTCCGGCTTCGCCGCGCCGCCGGGGGCCCATGTCACCACGGTGAGGGGCTCCCTGGAGTCCCCCGAGGCCCCAGGGAGCACACCGCAGCCGGTGACCAGCAAGGCCCCGACCGCCGCCGCACTCGTGAGGAACGTGTAGGGGCGGTGTGAGGTGGGGCGTCGCCGTCCGGTCATGGGAATGAACACTTCCGCCCGCGGGGTAACGCCGCAGTGTGCTCCGTGCAACGCTCGGTGACATCCGGGTGAATTGCGGGGGCCTGTGCGGGGAGCCGGAAAGGGAACGTACGATCGACAACCGTGCAGCAAGGTTCGGAGAACACTTCCCGTCGCGGCCGTCGCTCCTCCACCATGGGCGGCATGCCGTTGAATGACATGCCCTGGTGGCGCTGGCGCAGCAACGTGCGCTCGGCGCTGCACATGCTCTCCGACCCCGTCTTCCACCACGAGTGCTGGCTGGCCGGCCGGGAAGGGTACGGCGACGTCACCGACGCCGTGTACCGCCTGGTCGAGGACACCTGGCTGGACAACTGGTCCGCCGAGAAGTACATCGGGACGATCTTCCGCGATACCGACGAGTCCGCCCTCGTCGACGTCGCCGTGCTCCGGGTGCTGCGCATCATGCACCAGGTCGGCGCGGACGCCCCCGTCTCGGGGTATCTGGAGCACCACGGCTGGCCGGAGGCCGTACGGGCCGCCCGCGAGGCCCATGTGCTGCTCGCCACCAACGACGGAGAGGACCCGGACACCCCGCCGCGCTCCCTGGACGTGCTCCGCATCCTGACCAGGTCGGCCTGATACCGGCCCGATATGGCACGCTACGGGCATGACCGCGCCGAAGCCTGCTGAAACCACACCGGAGCAGTACGTCCTCACCCTCTCCTGCCCGGACAAAAAGGGCATCGTGCACGCCGTGTCGAGCTATCTCTTCATGACCGGCTGCAACATCGAGGACAGTCAGCAGTTCGGCGACCACGACACGGGCCTGTTCTTCATGCGGGTCCACTTCTCGGCGGACAGCCCGGTGACCGTGGAGAAGCTGCGGGCCAGCTTCGCCGCGATCGGCGACTCCTTCCGGATGGACTGGCAGATCCACCGTTCCTCGGAGCGGATGCGGGTCGTGCTGATGGTCAGCAGGTTCGGCCACTGCCTCAACGACCTGCTGTTCCGCTCGCGGATCGGGGCGCTGCCGATCGAGATCGCCGCCGTCGTCTCGAACCACACGGACTTCGCCGAGCTCGTCGGCTCCTACGACGTCCCCTTCCGGCACATCCCGGTGACCAAGGAGACCAAGGCCGCCGCGGAGGCGGAGCTGCTGGAGCTGGTCCGCGAGGAGAACGTCGAGCTGGTCGTCCTCGCCCGCTACATGCAGGTCCTCTCCGACGATCTGTGCAAGCAGCTGAGCGGCCGGATCATCAACATCCACCACTCCTTCCTGCCGAGCTTCAAGGGCGCGAAGCCGTACCACCAGGCGCACGCCCGCGGGGTGAAGCTGATCGGTGCGACGGCGCACTATGTGACGGCCGACCTCGACGAGGGGCCGATCATCGAGCAGGAGGTCGCGCGGGTGGGCCACGGCGTCACCCCGGACCAGCTGGTCGCCATCGGCCGCGATGTGGAGTGCCAGGCACTCGCGCGGGCGGTGAAGTGGCACGCGGAACACCGCATTCTGCTCAACGGCCGCCGTACGGTGATCTTCGCGTAGTGCCGTGACGGGGCGGCCTGACCAAGAGGGCTGCTGAAGCTCTCTCCGCGCGCTTACGCGCGTTCGAGGTTCCGACCCCGCCGAAATCGTTCGGCGTGCACGCAGGTCGGGCCCGTGGCCGTCACGCATCGCCACGGCAGTGGTCCCGAGTCGCACTCGTTCCGCACCACCTGTGACCCAGGTCACTTTGTCGATCCGGTAAACCCTCGCGCCCCGTCCTGCAACCAATGGGGCGACACGCTTCGAAGGCAGATGTGTTGACGAGCGGGAGGACACGGATGAAGACGTCGTACCAGCCCCATCCACGCGGCAGTCGCCGCATGTTCCGAAGGTCGGTGCCTGCGCTTGCCGCCGCGGCGGCCCTGGTCATAGGCCTGGGGGGTTCATCGGCAGTGGCCGAGCCCGGGCCTCGGCACCGGGTGGTTTCCACCCCGGACGCGCCCGCGGCGATCGGGCCCTACTCGCAGGGAATCTCCGCCGGGAACCTCATGTTCGTCTCGGGTCAGCTCCCGATCGACCCGAAGACCGGCTCACTTTCCGCCGACGCATCCATCGAGGAGCAGACGCGCCAGGTGCTGCGCAATGTCGAGGCGGTACTGAAGGCGAGTGGCATGTCGCTGACGAACGTGGTCAGCACCACCGTCTACGTCGCCGATCTCGACGACTTCGCCCGCTTCAACTCCGCATACGCCGAATACTTCGGCTCCACCGCGCCGCCCGCCCGGGCAACCGTCGAGGTTGCGCGCGTGCCGCGCGACGCAAAGGTCGAGATCTCTGCCATCGCCGTCCGATGAGACACAGCTGAAGGGACATGGCAATGCCGAAACTGCACACAGGCACAGCATCCGGGGTCTCCCGGCGGGGATTCGTGGGGTTCTTGGGAGCGGGAGCGGCGACGGTCGGCATCGGCGGGGTGGCTGCCGCGCCGCTCGCGCACGCAGCCGCGCCGCCCGCGGGCTCCGCTGCGCTTCCGCCGACGTCGTCTCCGAACTACTGGAGCGCGGTGGAGCGCCTGTTCATGCTGGACAAGAAGGTGCTCTTCATGAACGTGGGCACCGTCGGCTCACCCCCGCGCGAGGTTGTCGACACCGTCGATCGTGTCCACCGCGAGGTGGCAGTCGGCGCCGTCTCGGCCTACAGCAACTTCGCCGACGTGCGTGCCGTGGCGGCCCGTGGGTACGGGTGTGATCCCGACGAACTCGTGATCTCCCACAACACCAGTGACGGAATGTCGAAGATCCTGGCGGGCCTCGCCCTCAAGGAGGGCGACGAGATCCTCACCACGAATCACGAGCACTCCGGTGGGAACGTGCCGATGGCTATGGCACGCGACCGTCACGGCGTGGTGATCAAGCGGGTGGCACTTCCGGTCGGCAACGAGCAACGAGCCGAAGACTACGTGGAGTTGTTCCGCCGGGCGATCACCTCGCGCACCAAGGTGCTGGCCTTCTCCGCCCCCACCTACAAGACCGGCACCATGCTGCCGATCCACATGCTGGCCAAGCTCGCGCAGGACCACGGTCTGATCAGCGTGGTGGACGGTGCGCACATACCCGGCATGATGGCGTACAACTTCCATGAGCTCGGTGTGGACTTCCTCGCCGGGTCGGCCGCGAAGTGGCAGTGCGGGCCCGGTGGCACAGGCATCCTCTACATCCGCAACAAGCTGCTGCCGCGCTACAACCCCAACCCGCTGCCGGAGTTCTGGCCGGTGGTGTCGAGTGGCTATCCGACCGAGGGCGGTCTGCCGCCCCGTTCGAACGGCCCCACGGAGAGCTACGACATCGCGTCGGGCCTGCAGACCGTCGGCAACAGCAGCCTGGCGATCATGGCCGGCGTGCGCAACGTCTGCGAGGTGTGGGACCGCATCGGCCGGAACAGGATTCAGGACCACGTCCTGGGCCTGTCGGGCTATCTCAAGGAGCTCATCGTCGAGCGATGGGGAGCGAAGTCCCTGTACTCACCGAAGGACGACCCCCGGCTGGTCTGCGCTCTCACCTCCTTCGCGCCGTTCCGTGCCGCCGGTGATGTCCATGACGTGAAGAAGACGGCGACTCTGGTGGCGAGGCTCAAGGATGAGTACGGGATCGTGATTCGCACCAGCGACTTCCCGGTGGTCGGCTCTGCCAAGCCACATCAGGCGGTGCGCGTGTCCACGCACCTGTTCCACCAGAAGGAGGATGTGGAACGCGTCGTCGACGCGCTGTGGGCGCTGTCGGGCGACATGTCCTGAGGTGGTTCGGCGACGAGTGCCTGAGTCGTGAACCGGCACGGGGCCGCGGAGGCAACTCCGCGGCCCCGTGCTCTGTGTTCAGGCGCCCGCCCCTCAGGGCTGGACGATCACGTCGATCCGTTCGTGGCGCGGCGGCCGGTCGGGTTCGGCGAAGGAATGCAGGGCCCAGAGACCGACCACGTCGGCGACGGCCACGATCACCAGCGCGAGCACCAGCATGATGAGCCGCCGTCGCCGGTCCCGCCGCTGCCATTCCGAACGGGCGTTGGCATAGGCGTCGGGCGACGGCACCACCGTCGAAGCCAGCGAGTCGAGGGTGTTGCGCAGCCGGGTCTCGGGGTCGTCCACACTCATCAGTGGTTCTCCATGGCCCGCGACAGTGCGTGCATCCCGCGGGAGATGTGCGATTTCACCGCGCCCTTACTGATGCCCATCGCCTCGGCGATCTCCCGTTCCTTGAGGTCCATCCAGTAACGGAGCACCAATGCTTCACGCTGCCGGGCGGGCAGGTTCTTCAGCGCGTCGACGACCTGCCGCTGGTCTTCATGCATCAGCGCGGTGGACTCGGCGGAGGCGATGTCGGACACCTCCACGTCGGCATGGCGCCGAGATACCTGCAGGCGCCGTATCCGCATCCGTACGAGGTTGCACACCACAGAACGAAGGTACGCGGGTGCGGCCTCCGGCGCACGGAGTCGATACCAGCGGTGGTGCAACGCGCAGAAGGCCTCGGCGACCACGTCCTCGGCCTCCTGCTCGGCGCCCAGCAGGACGGCCAGGCGCACCAGTTGAGCATGACGACTGTCGAACAGCCTGATCAGCGCGGCCTCCCGCTCGACGTCCCGCAGATCGACGCCGGGTTCGGTATCGGCGGGCATCGGCAGTGCCGCGCTCGTCGGGACAGAGGCGCGCACGCTGCTCGTAGCACTCGCGATGCCGGCCGCGGACCCGGCGCGGCTCGCATCGCTCTCGGTATCCGTGGCGAGATGGGTGCGGCGCCAGGGCTTGTCGGTGTGTCTCATGACGTCACCCCGCTCTTGCGCGCGGAGGAGGCCGGTTTGAGCACTCCGGTCAGGCCGCGCGGCACGCCCAGCCGGTCCAGCAGCGGGCTGGCCAGTGCGACGACGGCGAGGTTGGCCGTGAGCCCGACCACGCCTGCATAGACCTGCACCTGTACCGGGCCGAAAGCGATCTGTACCAGCGACGAGTAGCCGCCCGCGTTCACCAGGACGGTGCCGAGGACCATGCCCAACAGCCACCCGGCGAGCAGGGAGAGCCGATGCGGTGTCCGGTGCAGCAACCCCAGTGCGATCGTCGGCAGGATCTGCAACACCCATACCGCTCCGAGCAGGTGAAGATTGATGGCGGCCTGATTACGCAGCCCGAGCGCGAAGACGAGCGCGCCCACCTTGACGACCAGCGACATCAGGCGGGCCATCCGGGTCACTTGGGCCGCTGTTGCCGTGGGGTTGACGAATTCCAGATAGACGTTCCGTGCGAACAGGGTGGCCGCGCCGATGGACATCACGGCGGCGGGCACGAGTGCCGCCACGACGAGGGCGCCCAGCAGCAGCCCGGCCGCCCACCCCGGCGCGAGGTCGAGCACGAGCCGGGGTATCACCAGTTCGGAGCGGCCGGGCGGTGGCTCGACGCCGGAGGCGAGTGCCGCGATGCCGAAAAGGGCGAACAGACCGAGCATCGTTGTCCAGCCGAGGAGAGTGGCCGACGACCTCCGAAGGACGTTGGTCGTGCGGGCGGAGAATGCCACCAGCAGGACATGGGGAAAAGCGAACAGCGCGAGCGCCGACCCGAGGGCCAAGGAGACGTAGGTCGGTGCCAGGGCAGGATCGGGCACGAGGGTGGAGACGCCGTCGCGCTCCACAAGCACCGCGTCGGCGCGGGCGAACAGGGATGCCGGCGTCCCGAGTTCGGAGAGGACGAGAAGGCCGATGGCGATCGTGGAGCCCACGACGAGAACGGCCTTCAGGACCGCGACCAGGGTCGGTGCACGCAGCCCGTACCGGTAGGTGGAGACGGCCAGTACCGCAAAGACGGCCGTCAGCGCGGCATCGCCCAGGACTCCGTCAGAACTCAGCCCCAGGACGGTGAGCACAGCCCGTAGACCGAGCAGTTGCAGCGCGATGTACGGCATCGTGGCGAAGATTCCGGTGAGTGACACGGCAAGAGCGAGCAGCGGTGATCCGTACCGCTCACGTACGAAGTCGGCGACCGTGATGTGGCCGTGTGCTCGGGCCGCCGACGCCAGCCGCGGCAGCAGCACGAACGCGATCGCGCAGATGATCACCGTGTAGGGCAGCGCGTAGAATCCGATGCCGCCCGAGGTGAAGACGGCGCCCGGCACGGCGGTGAACGTGTACGCGGTGTAGATGGTGCCACCGAGCAGGCACCAGATGAGGCCTCCGCCCTGTCGGCGGTCGGCCAATGCCCAGTCCTCGAGGTCCGCCCTGACAGCGGTGCCGCCGCCCGGGCCGAAGCGGGAACCCTTCAGTGCGATCGCCGAGGCCACCAGTACGACGACCGCACAGGTGATCACAGGGGCGAGGTTGCTCATGAATCCTCCAAGCTCGTTCGTGGCCTGAAGTCCGGCTCGCGGCCCATCGATCTCCACCAACGAAGTGACAGCGGAACGCCGTCGGTGGTGGAAACCAGCCACGTTGCGGTAAACCCTCGCGGGGCCACACGCAACTACACGGACGCAGAACCCATGCCGGGAGGCCGTCGTGAGGCCGAACAAGTCACCAACAAGGGGAAGGAAAGCCCTGGTAGTCGAGGAGTGAACCATTCAATTCAGCCAAGGGATAGCCCCCTGAAACCGGGCCGGACCGCGTGCGGCGTGACGACCTCGCATGTCCGGATCACGCGAGCGCCGGCCGAGAGAGAGGTGCCACCGGATGCGTAGACGCCGGTTGCCGAGCAACATGACAGTCGCTGGAGCGGCCACCTGGATCTGCCTGCCGGCCGTGTTCGTCGGGCCACTCCTGGCGCCCGTGTACATGGCGGGACAGCCGCGTCTCTTCGGCTGGCCGTTCTTCTACTGGTACCAGTTCCTGTGGGTTCCGCTCGGCGCGGTCCTGCTGACCGTTGCCTGCTTCCTCAGCCGGCGCAGGAAGGAGCTGAACCGTCGGCCGAAAAGGCGTGCTTGAAGGCGCGCCGGGCCGGCTCGGGCGCAGGGCCGGGGTGCGAGAGCCGACGGTGAAAACTTCAGGAAACCTCCTGTCAACCGAGGCGCGGGCGAGGGCAACCCCTCCATGAACCTGTTCCGCGAATCCGATCCGCTTCGCGTGTTCTCCGTACAGGAGACCCCAAGAACTGGAGTAACCGTGCCAAGTATCGGCGCCCGCAGCACGAGACCCACTCCGAAAACGATCCTGCTCTGGACTGGCGTTGCCCTGGTCGGCGCAGTCTGTTGGGGCATGGTCGCGCTGGCCCGGGGGGAGGATATCTCGGCCATCTGGCTGGTCGTGGCCGCGCTCGGCTCGTACGCGATCGCCTACCGCTTCTACTCACGCTTCATAGCCCGCCGCGTCCTCGAACTCGACGACCGACGCGCCACGCCTGCCGAGCGGCTGGACGACGGCGTCGACTACCAACCCACTGACCGGCGGGTTCTGTTCGGCCACCACTTCGCCGCCATCGCGGGCGCCGGACCCCTGGTGGGCCCCGTCATGGCGGCTCAGATGGGCTACCTTCCGGGCACCATTTGGATCGTCGTCGGCGTGATCTTCGGCGGGGCGGTCCAGGACATGGTGGTCCTCTTCATCTCCATGCGCCGGGACGGCAAGAGCCTTGGGCAGATGGCGCGCGACGAGATAGGCAGGGTTGGCGGCGCAGCGGCCCTGATCGCCGTCCTCGCCATCATGATCATCCTGTTGGCGGTGCTCGCCCTCGTTGTCGTCAACGCGTTGGCGGACTCGCCCTGGGGTACCTTCTCGGTCGCGATGACGATCCCCATCGCCCTGTTCATGGGGTTCTATCTGCGCTATCTGCGCCCCGGGCGCGTGATGGAGACCAGCGTCATCGGTGTGGTGCTGTTGCTGCTCGCGATCGTCGGCGGCGGATGGGTCGAGAACTCCTCCCTGGCCCAGCACTTCACCTGGGCGCCCACGACCCTGGTCTTCTGCCTGGCCGGATACGGCTTCGTCGCCTCGGTACTGCCGGTGTGGATGCTGCTGGCGCCCCGGGACTACCTCTCCACCTTCATGAAGATCGGTACGATCGTGCTGCTGGCGGTGGGCGTGGTGGTCACCGCCCCGCTGCTCAAGAACGACGCGGTGAGTCCCTTTGCCGCCTCGGGCACCGGACCGGTCTTCGCCGGGGCGCTGTTCCCGTTCCTGTTCATCACCATCGCCTGCGGTGCCCTGTCCGGTTTCCACGCCCTCGTGGCCTCCGGCACCACCCCCAAGCTGATCCAGAAGGAGTCGCAGGTCCGGCTCATCGGCTATGGCGCGATGCTCATGGAGTCCTTCGTCGCCATCATGGCGCTGGTCGCGGCATCCGTGCTCGACCCGGGCATGTACTACGCCATGAACGCCCCGGCCGGTCTGCTCGGCACCACCGTGGACAGCGCATCCCAAGCGGTGGCGAACCTCGGCTTCACCATCAGCCCGGACGCCCTGGCAGCGGCTGCGAAGTCCGTCGAGGAACAGACCCTGATCGCACGCACCGGAGGGGCGCCCACACTCGCCTTCGGCATGGCGGAGATCTTCTCGGGGGTGTTCGGCGGACACGGGATGAAGGCGTTCTGGTACCACTTCGCGATCATGTTCGAGGCGCTGTTCATCCTCACCACGGTGGACGCGGGCACACGGGTCGGCCGCTTCATGCTGCAGGACATGCTCGGCAATGTCTGGAAGCCGATCGGCCGGGTCACCTGGAAGCCGGGCATCTGGATCACCAGCGCCGTCATCGTCGGCCTGTGGGGCTACTTCCTCTACGTCGGCGCCACTGATCCGCTCGGCGGCGTCAATCAGCTCTTCCCGCTCTTCGGCATCGCCAACCAACTGCTCGCCGCGATCGCCCTGACCGTCGCCACGACCCTGCTCATCAAGGCCGGAAAACTACGCTGGGCATGGGTCCCCGGGATCCCACTGGTCTGGGACGTGGCCGTCACTTACACCGCGGGCTGGCAGAAGATCTTCGACAGCAACCCGAAGATCGGATTCTTCGCCCAGCGCGAGCTGTACGCGGACGCCCTCGACGCCGGAAAGATCCTGCCCCCGGCCAAGTCGCTCGACGACATGCACACGGTGGTGCTGAACTCCACCGTCGACGGCGTCATCATGGCCGTCTTCCTCGTACTGGTGACGCTCGTGATCGGCCACGCGGCTGTGACCTGCGTACGTGCCATCCGGTCCCCGGAACCGCTGCCGACGACCGAAGCGCCCTTTGTGGAGTCCGCGATCGACATTCCGTCAGCCCGGTCCGAGGCGCTGGTCGGGGCGCGGGAGCGCGGATGAGGGCTGAGGGACTGCTTGAACCGGCGGCGCGGCTGCTCCGAGGCATCCGGTGGTACCTGCGGGAGATATCGGGCGCGGCGGACTACGACCGCTTCTGCCGCCAGCATGAGCACCATTACCCGGGGGAGACCGTACCGACCCGGCGGGCGTACGAGCGGCTGCGTGCCCGGCACCGTGAGGAGAATCCGCAGAGTCGCTGCTGCTGACCACCGGTGGTTCATGTACCTGGACCAGACATGAACCACCATGCGCCGAAGCTGACGACGAGCCGTGTGACCGACGGGGTGGGGACATCTGCTGGGCGTCCCGCCATCCCGTCGGGCCGGTCGTTCTCGCCGACTCGCCGGAGCTCACGCCAGGCGGCAGAAACCCGGAGGCTCTCGGCACCTCGCCATTCCCGGCCGACTTCCCGGCAACAGCCCGGTGTTCACGCCCCGAGCCGGCCTGGAGGGCGATGCCGGAGCCGGGCCGTTGCCCACCGTTGCTGTTACCGGCGCCGGAGCCGGGCGCATCACGGGTACTACAGCCTGCTCAGGGACGCCGCCGCGAACAGTACGTCGCGGATCGCCTCGCGGTCGCCCTCCTGACCGGCCGCCGCCTCCACCGGAGGCACGTGCCCCGCCACCAGCCGGCAGAACTCGACGCCGTCCAGCGCGACCTGCGCCACCGCGTGCGCGGCCGAGCCGACCGCGGCGGGGGAGTCCAGCGGGATGTACCAGTCGCCGCCGCCCGTGCCCTCGATCTCCAGATGCAGCGAACGGCCCGGTGAACCTGCCGTCACCAGCCGGCGGGCCGGGCCGGCCAGCCCCGACCTGCGGCGCTGGGCGAGGGCGGCCGGGATGAGCCGGGCCGCCAGGTCGACCATCCGGTGGAGATGGGCGGCGGACGGTGCCTCGTACGGATAGTCCACCGCACCCGCGATGTCACCGCCGTGCACCCAGCATTCGAAGGCCCGGTCCAGCAGCGCGTCGTGCATCGGAAGGGCGAAGTCGCCGTACGAGACGGAGAGTTCGGCGACTCCGCGGCCGGCGAAGGACACCGTACGGATGAGGGTGTGACTCTGCCCGCGCCACGGTTCGTGGATCGTGCGGGTGGGCGGCCGACGGGCCGTCGACCAGTACTTCTCGGTGCGCGCGGCGGGCGGGAGCGGCCAGCCGTCGCCCCGGCCCGTGGTGCCGTCGCCGAGCGGTACGTCGAGGCCGAGGGCGGTGGCGATCAGCCCGTCGACGGTCATGAGATGGCCGATGACACCCGCGACCGTCGTCTTGCGGCTGACCTCCGTCTCGCCCTCGAACCATCTCAGCCGCAACGGGGCGTGCCACTCCGAGCTCCCGATGTCACGCAGCAGCGCGTCGAGCCGCGCGGTCTCCGCGTCGTACGGAGCGGCCCAGTCCGGTACCGGGATCTTGGCCGGACGACGGCTCAGACAGGTGTCGATCACCCGGGAACGCAGCGTCGGATCGAGGTCCAGACTGTGGTCGGTCTGGAGCAGGCCGACCGCGTCGCGCAGCCGGAGGGCCTCGTCGGCACAGGCGGCGCACTCGGTCAGATGCGCCTCGACGGCCTCGGTCTCCTCCGTCGAGCAGGCGGCCAGCGCCCAGGCGCCGAGGAGGGCCTTGAGGACGCGGTGGGGGAGCACCAGGGCCGGTGCGGCGGGCGGGTCCGATGGGGCGGGTGAGCCCGGTGGGTCCGGTGGTGCCACGGCAGATTCCGGTTCCGGTGTCGTCGGCCGCGGGGTCGGCCGCGGGTTCTCGGGCCGAGGCCCGGTCGGGGGAACGGGCGGCGGCAGGGGTACGGCGTCGAGGTCGAAGTCGTCCACGGCGGCCCGCGGCCCCGGTATGCGCCGTGCGCCCCGCACTTCGTCCTCGCGTCCGCCGTCGCCACGTTGGGCGTCCTCGCGTCCGCCGTCCTCGGGCCGGCCGTCCTCGCGTCCGTCCGCGTCGTCGTCACCGGTCACAGCGGCCATCCGTATCCGGGCGGCGAGGACCCCTCCAGCGGGCGGGTGTGCGCGGTGGAGAGCAGCTGGAGCCCGAGCCGCAGCCGGCGGCGGGCCTCGTCCTCGGTGACCCCGAGGTCGGCCGCGGTCTGCCGGTAGTCCCGGCGCTGGACGTACGCGAGCTCCAGCGCGGCCCGCAGCGGGGCGGGCATGGACGCGACGATGTAGTCGGCACGGGCGGCGGCGGTGGCCCGGCGCACCCGCTCCTCCAGATCGGCGAGGGAGGCGGCCCCGGAATTCTCATCCGCACCGTCCGCACTGTCCGCACCGTCCGTACCGCCCTGGAGGCTGTCCGCCTCCTCGCGCAGCCGCCGCACGGACTGGCGGTGCGTGAGCCGGGCCACCCAGGACCGCATCGAGCCCTGCTTCGGGTCGTACGCGTCCGGGTTCTCCCACACGTGACCGAAGACCTCGCGGGTCACCACGTCGGCGGCGGTCTCGTCGTCGAGCATCCGGTGGGCCTGGCTGTGCACGAGCGAGGCGAACCGGTCGTAGAGCTCGCCAAGCGCAGCCGCCTCACCGCGTGCCAGCCGCTGCTGCATCGTGCGGTCCCAGCGGGGTGGTGCGTTTCTCGCCATGCGACCCCCCGGCCCTGTTCCCCTCGTCACATCGAATGTAGTCGGCGGCACCGGCCATGTACGTCCCTTTACCGCAAGTACGCCCCTGAAGAGGTCGGAGACGATAGGGAATGCGCCATCCACGGAGGTCGGGAGCGGACCCGAATCGATCATTTCGGTCCGAACCCGACTGTGTCTGTCGGGCGGTCCGGTGTTTCACGGGTCTGCGGCGGGGGCAGCCGCGAGGAGGAACGGAAACTTCCGGATCGTCGGAATCCCCGGAACGAGAGGCACCAGTCGCGTGAGGAAACCTTGCCCTCCTGGAAACCACCCTCCGGCTGCAGCCACCCACGCCCCCCGGCTCACCCAGGAACGTTCCCGGAAGCCACTGAAGGTGGCCGAGACCATGCAGGACGACTGGACGGTGCTGCGCATACGCGGCGAACTGGATCTGGTGTCGTCGCCCGTCGTGCGCCAGTCCGTCCATGAGGCGGTCGCCACCGGCCGCCACGACGTGGTGCTCGACCTCTCCGAGGTCCTGTTCTGTGATTCCAGCGGCGTCGGCGTGCTGATCGCGTCCCGCCGTCTGATGCGCTCCTGCGGGGGCCGGCTGCGGCTGGTCCTCCCGGCCCGCGGCGCGGAAGAGGGCTCCCACGTCAACCGGGTGCTCGCCGCCCTCGGCGTACGCCGGCTCTTCGACGTCTACCCCGACCGGTACGCGGCCGTCGACGACGAGGCCCAACCACTCTCGGCGTGAGCGCGGGTGCGAGCGACGCGCGCGCCTGTGACGTAAGTGACGTAAGGGACGGCGAGGACCACGCTGTCACACCGGCGGTGCGCGTAAGTGACACGTGGCGCCGGTCGGCGTCGTACGCTCCCCGCATGGACAGCGCAGAGTATGAGCGCAAGATCGCCTTCCGCTTCGCCGCCTTCGACCAGGACGGCAACGGATACATCGATCGCGCGGATTTCAGTGCCGCCGCGGCCCGTCTGCTCACCGAATTCGGTACGACGGCCCGCTGCGACAAGGGCCAGGCGCTCTACACCGGGGCCGAAGCCCTCTGGCAGGGCATGGCGGGCATCGCGGACGTCGACGGGGACCAGCGCGTCACCCGTGAGGAGTTCGTGGGCGGAGCCGTGAAACGGCTGCGCGACAACCCCGAGCGCTTCGCGGAGATCGCCCGCCCGTTCCTGCGCGCCGCGCTCGCCGTGGCGGACCGGGACAACGAGGGCGCGGCCTCCGTGCCCGCCGTGGAGCGGGCGCTCCGGGTGCTGGGCGCGCCCCCGGAGACGGCGGCGGTCGCGGCGCGGAGCCTGGACGCGGATCACGAGGGCAAGGTCGCCGAGGACGTGGCGGTGGCGGCGTTCGCCGACTACTTCACGGTGATCGCACCGGACGCGTAGCCGGGGCCGGGACGGCCGGAGCGGGGCCGGTCCCGCCCGGCCGTCGTGGTGCCGCGGTCCGTTCGGTGGTTGTGGTGTCGCGGTCCGTTCGGCCGTCGTGGTGTCGCGGTCCGTTCGGTGGTTGTGGTGTCGCGGTCCGTTCGGCCGTCGTGGTGCCGCGGTCCGTTCGGCGGTCGTCGTGCGGCGGACCGCCCCGGCGGTCGCCGCGTCCCGGTCCGGTTCGGCTCATGCCGTGCGCAGGTGCTTCTCCAGCAGGGTGACGCCGTACGTCCGGCCGCCGTCACCGTCCTTGGCGGGGCGGGTTCCCGTCACCGTGTAGCCCGCGTCCTCGTAGTACCCGCGCAGGCGTGGATTGTCCGCCAGGCAGTCCAGGCGGCAGATGTCCCGGCCGAAGGACGCGATACGCCGTTCGGCCTCGGCCAGCATGACGCGTCCGGTGCCGGCCGGTGCGGCCGTCCGGTCGGTCACCAGCCGGTGGACGTATCCGGCGACCGGCGGCTGCTCCCCCCAGGCCGCCGGATCCTCCCACCACACCTCCCAGGCGCCGACGACCGGCCCGTTCACGCCCGAGGCGGCCAGCCACGTCTCGCAGTCACCGAGGCGGGCCAGGAAGTGCGCCGGCCCGAGCTCGCCCGGCCGCCACTGGTCGATGCCCCGGCCGGCCTGCCAGCGGGCGGCCTCGTCCCGCAGGCGTACGAGCTCGCCCACGTCGCTCTCCACGGCGCGCCGGAAGCGGAGGAGCGGACGGGTCGCCGTGTCGGTCATGACGGGGGATTCTGCCAGGCGCCCCGCGGCGTTCGCGGCCCTGTCCCCGTCTCGTCCCGTCCACCGTCCCGTCCACCGTCCCGTCCCGTCCCGTCCACCGTCCCGTCCCGGCGTGTCTCAGGAGAACTGTTCGCGCAGTCGGTACTTGAGCACCTTCCGCAGTGCCTCGTTGCGCGGCAGCGCCGCCACCACCTCCAGCTGCTCCGGCAGCTTGTGCACGGAGAGCCCCGCCGCGCGCAGGTACCCCGTGATGTCCGGCAGCGTCAGCGGAGCCGCCCCCGCCGGCTGTTCCACGACCGCGCAGACGCGCTCGCCGCGCTCCGGGTCGGGGAGCCCGATCACCGCCGCGTCGCCGACGCCCGGGTGCCGGTGCAGCAGGTCCTCTATCTCCTTGGCGGAGATGTTCTCGCCCTTGCGGATGATGATGTCCTTCAGCCGGCCGGTGAGCACCAGGTGCCCGCTCGCCTCGACATGGCCGACATCGCCGGTGATCAGGAACCCGTCCGCGTCGAAGGCCGCCGCCGTCGCCTCCGGGTCCAGATAGCCCGAGCAGACGGCCTCGCCGCGCAGCCGTACCTCGCCGTCGGTGCCGTAGGGCAGTGGTTTGCCCTCCTCGTCGGTGATCCGTATCTCCATCCCCACCGGCGGGCACCCCTCCGTCCCGGCGAGGTGCTCCACCGTGTCGTCGGGGGCGCCCATCGTGATCATGGGGACCTCGGTCATGCCGTACCCGTGGGTGAGCTGGACGCCCATCTCCCGCACCACCGCGTGGTAGATCTCCGGCGGTTTCGGCGCCCCGCCGCCCGCCAGCAGCCGCAGGGTGGGGATCAGCTTCCGGTCCGGCGCCTTGCGCTGTTCGGTCAGGAACATCGAGTAGAACGCCGTGGACCCGCCCGCGACCGTCACCCCGTGACGCCGGTAGCCCGCCAGCGCGTCCGGCATCGCGAAGTGCTCGAAGAGGACCGCCGGGAAGCCGTACAGCAGCAGCATCACCGTGTAGTCGGGCCCGGCGATATGGGCGAACGGGAACGCCATCGAGCCGATGTCGTCGGCCGACAGGCGCAGCGCGTGGGCCAGGCAGGAGCCGCCCGCGATCAGGCTGCGGTCGGTGTGCAGGACCCCCTTCGGGTCGGAGGTGGTGCCCGAGGTCCAGTAGATCCAGCGCACCGCCGTCCCGTCGGCGGGCGGCGGCGGCAGTACGGACGGGTCGCCGTCCGGCAGTGACTCGTACGCCTCGAAGACCAGCGGCGGGTGCTCCGCCCCGGCGGCCAGCCGGTGCGCCATCGCCGTGTGGTCGAAGCCGCGCCAGGTGCCCGGCACGGCGAAGAAACCGGCCTTCGACTCGCGCAGCGCGAACCCCGACTCGCGGTCCCGGTAGAACGGGATGACCGGCGACTGCACGGCCCCGATCCGGGTCAGCGCGAACGACAGCAGCACCGTCTCGATCCGGGTCGGCAGTTGCCAGGCGACGGCACCGCCGGGGCGCACGCCCATCCCCCACAGCCCGGCCGCGACCCGCTCGCCGCGGGCGCGCAGCTCGCCGAAGGTCAGCGTGCGGTCGTCCTGGATCAGGAACGGGCGGTCCGGTGTCAGGGCGGCCCGGCCCTCGACGAGCTCCCAGAAGGTGCCCGATGCGCCCAGCGCGTGTGTGGTCTCGTTCACGGCGAACCCCTCACAGCTGACGGTTAGTCAGATAGTGCGGAGAGCGTAGAGCGCTGCGCCTTGTCGGTCCAGGGGTGCGGGGCTAACCTGTGCCGAAACTGAATCTGACGAACCATCAGAAACTTTCAGTGTGCGCCGAAGGGGACACCATGACGTCAGCGGAACTGCCTCGGATCGTCAGCGTCGACGACCATGTGATCGAGCCGCCGCACCTCTTCTCGACCTGGCTGCCCGCCAAGTACCGCGAGCGCGGCCCGCAGCCGCTCACCGCGGGCATCGGGGAGCTGGCGTACACGGGGGGCAAGTACGTCATCACCATGGACCCGGACGGGCCGCCCACCGACTGGTGGATCTACGAGGACCTGAAATTCCCGTACAAGCGGAACATCGCCGCCGTCGGCTTCGACCGCGACGACATGACGCTGGAGGGGATCACCCGGGCCGAGATGCGGCCCGGCTGCTGGGACCCGGCCGAGCGGCTCAAGGACATGGACCTCAACCACGTCGAGGCGAGCCTCTGCTTCCCCACCTTCCCGCGCTTCTGCGGCCAGACCTTCGCGGAGGCGCACGACAAGGACGTCGCACTCGCCTGCGTCCGCGCCTACAACGACTGGATGGTGGAGGAGTGGTGCGGCGACAGCGGCGGCCGGCTCATTCCGCTCTGCATCATCCCGCTCTGGGACATCGGCCTGGCGGTCGCGGAGATCCAGCGGAACGCGGCGCGCGGCGTGCACGCGGTGACCTTCTCCGAGATCCCCACGCACCTCGGCCTGCCGTCGATCCACACCGGCTACTGGGACCCGTTCTTCGCGGCCTGCCAGGAGACCGGCACGGTCGTCAACATGCACATCGGGTCCAGCTCGCAGATGCCCGCCGCCTCACCGGACGCCCCGCCCGCCGTGCAGGCCAGCCTCTCCTTCAACAACGCCATGGCCTCGATGATGGACTTCCTGTTCAGCGGTGTCCTGGTGAAGTTCCCCCGGCTGAAACTCGCCTACAGCGAGGGCCAGATGGGCTGGATCCCGTACGCCCTGGAGCGCGCCGACGACGTCTGGGAGGAGCACCGGGCCTGGGGCGGGGTGCGCGACCTGATCCCCGAGCCGCCGTCCACGTACTACTACCGGCAGATGTTCTGCTGCTTCTTCCGCGACAAGCACGGGGTCGCCTCGCTCGACGTCGTCGGACGGGACAACGCCACCTTCGAGACCGACTACCCGCACGTCGACTCGACCTTCCCGCACACCAAGGAGGTCGCCCTCGACCACGTCAAGGGACTGGACGACGAGACCGTCTACAAACTGATGCGCGGAAACGCGATCCGGATGCTCGATCTGGACCTCGACAAGTAGGCGCGCGGTGGATCTCGCGTACACGGAGGAGGAAGAGGCGTTCCGGGCGCGGCTGCGCGAGTGGCTGGCCGCCGTGCTTCCCGCACTGCCCGCGAAGCCCCGACCCGACGACTGGCCGGGCCGCCGCGCGTACGACACCGCCTGGCAGCGGATGCTGTACGACGCGGGCTACGCGGGCCTGCACTGGCCCGTCGACGCGGGCGGGCAGGGCGCCACCCCGACCCAGCATCTGATCTTCCTGGAGGAGACGGAGAAGGCCGGCGCCCCGTACGTCGGCGCGAACTTCGTCGGGCTGCTGCATGCCGGGCCGACGATCGCGGCCGAGGGCACCGCCGCACAGCGCGCGCGCTGGCTGCCGCCGGTGCTGCGCGGCGACGAGATCTGGTGCCAGGGGTTCAGCGAGCCCGACGCCGGTTCGGACCTCGCCTCGCTGCGGACCCGGGCGGTGCGCGACGGCGACGACTACGTGGTGAGCGGGCAGAAGATCTGGACCTCGCACGCGGAGGTATCCGACTGGTGCGAACTCCTGGTGCGCACGGACCCGGCGGCACCCAAGCACCGTGGGATCAGCTGGCTCGCGATGGAGATGGACGCACCCGGCGTCACCGTCCGCCCGCTGCGCACCCTCGCCGGGTCCACCGAATTCGCCGAGATGTTCCTCGACGAGGTGCGGATACCGGTCTCCCACCGCGTCGGCGCGGAGAACGACGGCTGGCGGGTCACCATGGTCACCCTCTCCTTCGAGCGAGGCACGGCCTTCGTCGGCGAGGTCGTCGCCTGCCGCCGCACGCTGGCCGCCCTGGCCGGCCAGGCGCGGGCGAACGGCCGCTGGGACGACCCGGTCCTGCGCCGCCGGCTGGGCAGGCTGAACGCCGAATTCCGGGCGCTGTGGCGGCTCACCCAGTGGAACGTCAGCGAGGCGCAGCGCAGTGGGGGAGTGCCGGGGACGGGCGGCTCGGTGTTCAAACTGCGCTACTCGCAGGCCCGCCAGGAGCTGTACGAGGCGGCCGCCGAGGTGCTCGGCGCGGACAGCGCCGATCTGGACCGGGAATGGGTCCTGGACCGGCTCTCCTCGCTCTCGTACACCATCGCCGCGGGCACCTCGCAGATCCAGCGGAACATCGTGGCCGAGCGGATCCTCGGCCTGCCGAAGGGGCGGTGAGCGGACAGTGGACTTCCAGCTCTCGGACGACCAGCGGGCCCTGAAGACGGGGATACGGGAACTTCTCGCCGGACGCTTCGGCAGGGACCGGATGCGGGCGGCGCTCGACGGCGGTACCGGCATCGACCGGGCCCTGTGGCGGGAGCTCGGCGGGGCCGGGTTCTTCGCGCTGCGGCTGCCGGAGGCGGAGGGCGGTGTCGGGCTCGGCCTGCCCGAGTCGGTCCTCCTCTTCGAGGAGGTGGGGCGGTCGCTGCTGCCGGGACCGCTGATCGCCACCCACCTCGCCGCCGGTGCGGTGAAGGGGGCGGCGGAGGGCGAGGCGGTGATCGCCGTGCTGGACGCGGGGCAGCCGGTGGGTCACCTGGGCGACGCGGACGGGCTGCTCGTGCTCGGGGCGGGGGAGGAAGACGCCCCGGGCCCGGCCGACGGGATCCTGCGGGATGTCGTACGGATACGGGAGGCCGCCGAGCCCGTACGGTCGCTCGACCCGTTCACGCCCCTGTGGCGGGTCGCGGGCCGCGTCGGCCCCGTCGAGCGGCTGCCCGGCGGGGCGCACCTGCCCGGCGGGGCGCACCTGCCCGGCGGGGCGCACCTGCCCGGCGGGGCGCTGCGCGCCGAGGGTGCCCTGCTCGGCGCCGCCGAACAGCTCGGCAGCGCCGCCCGTACGACCGAGATGGCCGTCCAACACGCCGGTGAACGTGAACAGTTCGGTTCGCCGATCGGATCCTTCCAGGCGGTCAAACACCTGTGCGCCGGGATGCTGGTCCGCGCCGAACTGGCCCGCGGCGCCGTCTACGCGGCGGCCGTGACCGCGGACTGGGCCGAGATCGCGGGCGCCAAACTGCTCGCCGACGACGCGGCGGTCCGCAACGCGCGCGACTGCCTCCAGGTGCACGGCGGGATGGGCTTCACCTGGGAGGCAGACGTCCATCTGCACCTCAAGCGGGCCTGGCTGCGCTCGGGCCAGTGGCTGACGGCGGCGGCGGCCGAGGAGGCACTTGCGGCCGACCTGTGCTGATCCCGGGCGGGTTCCGTGCAGGATTCGTCCGCACGGCGGCGGACGGCTGCGCGGGGCCCGAGAGTGACAAGCAGGCCGCTGAGCCTCACACAGCGGAGTTACGCAGTGCAGTCGGCCGACTCCGGAGCCGGGTTGTGTCCTTTGCGTAATTCGTCACGGGGTGGAGTCGGCGCCGGGCTCGGGTACGCTCCGTTGGATGCGACAGGATCTGGAACCGGGCAATCCGGGTGTTGCCCGTGCGGCGACTCCGGTCCGGAAGAGATGCCCTGATCGCCTTCCACGCAGAAGCGCCGAGCCTGCCCGGAGGGCGACTCCCACGGCCTCGATGCGCCTCTGTTCGACTTCCCGCAGCGCGCGTCGCACAGTATGCACCACGCGTACTCCTTCGCGCTGGAATATGCCCGAAGCGCTTGTTGCGGTGACTGTACGTCAACCATGCTGTCTCGTAAGGGAATCACGTTCCGTGACCCTGAGGAGGCGCGAGGCGATGTGTCCGCCGGTTCGGATGGTGTGAGCGGTGCAGGTGCTTCAGGTTCAGCTGGAGGTCGGGCCGGATCCCGCGGAGGTCGGGCGGGCCCGCAGATGGGCGCGGTCGAGACTGGTCGGGTCCGGGATCAGAGACGACGAGCCGCTGGCCGAGACGCTCATCCTGCTGATCTCGGAGCTGGTCACCAATGCGGTGGTCCACACCGGATGCCCGGCCGTGCTGCACATGCTGTTCGGCTCGACGGGCACGGCGGGGGCGGCCGGGACCGTACGGGTCGAGGTGGCCGACGCCAGCTGCCGCCCGCCGCAGCAGCGCCACGCGGAGGGCGAGGACACCGGCGGCCGGGGCCTGGAGCTCGTCGACGGCCTCGCCGACCGCTGGGGCTGGCAGCCGGAGGGCGCGGGCAAGCGCATCTGGTGCGAGGTCGACCGGGACGCTCCGCTGATCCAGGTCGTGCAGGGCGTTCATGGCGCGGGCGATGCGGACCTCGGGGCGCGCAAGGCTTCGCATGTTGTGACGAATCCCGCATAAAGGTTAAAGCAGTCGGTCCGGGTTGCGGCCGGCGCGGGTCTGAGCGGTCCGGCCGGTCCGAGCGTCCTCAGAGGATGGCCACCGGGGCGACCGGGGTGCCGGTGGCGCCGACGAACGGCTCCGGCATCGCGGAGAGCAGAAAGCTGTAGCGACCCTCGTCCGCACAGGCTGTGGACAACTTTTCCAGGTTCCAGTTCTGGCCCTGCAGCATGCCCATCTCGACCAGGTCCAGCGCGTGCACCCCCAGCCACAGATCCTCGATCTCGGGCGGGAAGATCTCGAAGGTCAGGGTGTCATTGGCGACCGCCGCCACATCGCGCGCCCGGAACCACTCGGGCGTCCGGATCGAGAGGCCGGGCGACGGATAGCCGTACGCCTGCCTGTCGCCCGCCAGGTAGACCTGCACCTGCCCCGTCCGTACGAGCACGATGTCACCGGCCCGGACCCGGACCCCCGCCAGATCCTCGGCCGCGTCCAGGTCCTCGGGGGTGACGGCGTGGTCGCCGGGCAGCCTCTCCACACCGTGGGCGCGGGCCACATCGAGCAGCACCCCGCGCGAGACGATGTGCGGCGCCTTGTCGATCCCGCTGAACCGGGCTCCGTCGTGGGCGGTGATCGTGGCGGCCGGGCGGCCGTTGTAGATCTTCCCCGAGTGCGAGGCGTGGGTGAGGGCGTCCCAGTGGGTGGCCGTCTGGAGGCTCAGGACCGCCGTGTCGTCGCTGGTGGCGACGGTGCCGGGGCCGAAGAGCTCCTGATTGATCTGGATCATGGTGTGCAGCGGATTGATCCGCCCGGGGATCAGCCCGCTCTGGACGCCGTCCTGCTGGAGAGGCAGCGCGAGCGGCACGCGCAGCCCGGTGCGGACGGCGCCGGCCGCCTCCCGTACGACCGCGTCGGTGATCAGATTGAGCGTGCCGATCTCGTCGTCGGCGCCCCAACGGCCCCAGTTGTTCACCCGCTTGGCGATGTCGTGGAACTCGGCCGGCAGTGACATGGAGCCTCCCGGGGCTTGTGTTCGTGGACCTGATGGCCCATAAAATCTAACGGTCCGTCAGAAACCGCGGGAAGGGGCCGGGCATGGGGAACTTCTTGGCAGGCAAAGTGGTGGCCGTGACCGGAGCCGGACGCGGCATCGGGAGGGCGGTCGCGCTCGCGGCGGCGGCCGAGGGCGCGAGAGTCGTCGTCAACGACTACGGCGTGTCCATCGAGGGCGGCGAGCCGAGCAGCGAGATAGCCGAGTCCGTCGTCAAGGAGATCGAGGCGGCGGGCGGTACGGCGGTGGCCGTCGCCGACGACATCTCCACGATGGCGGGCGGGCAGCGGATCGTGGACACGGCGCTCGCCCAGTACGGGCGGATCGACGGGGTCGTGTGCGTGGCGGGGATCCTGCGGGAACGGATGCTGTTCAACATGTCCGAGGAGGAGTGGGACCCGGTGGTCGCCACGCACCTCAAGGGCACGTTCACCGTTTTCCGGGCCGCCTCGGCGGTGATGCGGAAGCAGGAGGACGGCGGCACACTGATCGGCTTCACCAGCGGCAACCATCAGGGCAGCGTCGCCCAGGCCAACTACAGCGCCGCGAAGGGCGGGATCATCTCGCTGGTACGGAGCGCGGCGCTCGGCCTGCACAAGTACGGCGTCACGGCGAACGCCGTCGCACCCGTCGCCCGTACCCGGATGTCCGCCAATGTGCCCATGGAACTCAAGGAGATCGGCGAGCCGGAGGATGTGGCGGCGCTCGTCGTCTACCTGCTCAGCGAGCGGGCCCGCAAGGAGAGGATCACCGGCCAGGTGTACACGATCGCCGGCCCGAAGATCGCGGTCTGGGCCCAGCCGAGGGAGCTGCGGGCCGGGTACGCGGAGGGGGCCTGGACCCCGGAACGGATCGCGGACTTCCTGCCGGGGACGGTGGGCTCGGACCCGATGCCGATTCTGGCGCAGCTGGAGGAGATGGCCGCGGCCGCCGCGGCGAAGGCACGGCCGAACAAGGCCGGCTCCTCCGGCCTGTGAGGAGCGGGGGTTGAGGGGGCGGAGCCCCCGGCCATGGCGGTTCACCCGGTCCGACACCATCCACGGCGGCTCGGACGAGATCCAGCGCAACATCATCGCCGAGCGAGCGCTCGGCCTACCGAGGGAGCCGAGATGAGAGGCGTCGTCTTCGACGGCAAGCGGACCGAGGTCGTCGACGATCTGGAGATACGCGATCCGGGCCCCGGCGAAGTGCTGGTGGCGGTGGCCGCGGCCGGACTGTGCCACAGCGATCTGTCGGTGATCGACGGGACGATTCCGTTCCCGTCGCCGGTGGTGCTCGGGCACGAGGGCGCGGGCGTGGTGGAGGCGGTCGGCGCGGGCGTCGGCCATGTGGCGCCCGGCGACCATGTGTCGCTGTCGACGCTGGCCAGCTGCGGGGCGTGCGCGCAGTGCGACCGGGGCCGGCCGACGATGTGCCGCAAGGCGATCGGGATGCCGCAACGGCCGTTCTCGCGGCGGGGCGAGCCGTTGTACCAGTTCGCGTCCAACTCGGCCTTCGCCGAACGGACCCTGGTCAAGGCCGTGCAGGCGGTGAAGATCCCCACGGACCTGCCGTTCACCTCGGCGGCCCTGATCGGCTGCGGGGTGGTGACGGGAGTCGGAGCCGTACTCAACCGGGCGAAGGTCGACCGGGGCGACTCCGTCGTGGTGATCGGCACCGGCGGCATCGGTCTCAACGTCATCCAGGGGGCCCGGATCGCGGGCGCCCTGACGATCGTCGCCGTCGACGCCAACCCGGCGAAGGAGGCGGTGGCACGGCAGTTCGGCGCGACGCACTTCCTGACGTCGGCCGACGGCGTACGGGAGATCCTGCCGAGCGGCGCCGACCACGCCTTCGAGTGCGTGGGCCGTACGGAACTGATCCGTACCGCGATCGACCTGCTGGACCGGCACGGCCAGGCGGTCCTGCTGGGCGTCCCCGCGGCGACCGCGGAGGCCTCGTTCCTCGTCTCGTCGCTGTTCCTGGACAAGTCGATCCTGGGCTGCCGGTACGGCTCCTCTCGCCCGCAGCGGGACATCGCGCTCTACGCGGAGCTGTACCGGGAGGGCAGGCTGCTGCTGGACGAACTCGTCACCGAGACCTACCCGGTGGAGGACTTCGCCAAGGCGGCGGACGACGCGCACCACGGCCGGGTGGCGCGGGGGGTCCTGGTCTTCTGAGGCGGAAGGGCATCAGGCCTGTCCGGCCCGGAACGTGCGCCGGTACGCCGTCGGGGACACCCCCAGCGCCGCCTGGAGATGCTGCCGCAGCGACGTCGCCGTCCCGAACCCCGCGTCCCTCGCCACCTGGTCGATCGACAGGTCCGTCGACTCCAGCAGCTGCCGGGCCCGTTCGACCCGCTGCCGGGTCAGCCACTGGACGGGGCTCACCCCGACCTCCTCCCGGAACCGGCGGGTGAACGTCCGTACGCTCATCGACTCCTGCTGCGCCATGTCGCGCAGCAGGATCGGGCGATCCAGCCGGCCGAGCGCCCAGGTGCGCGCGGAGGTGGTGGTCGCGAACTGCGTCTCGGGTACGGGGCGCTGGATGTACTGCGCCTGCCCGCCGTCCCGGTGCGGGGGCACCACCGTGCGGCGGGCGACGTCATTGGCGACGGCGGTGCCGTGGTCGCGGCGCACGATGTGCAGGCAGAGGTCGATTCCGGCGGCGACCCCGGCGGAGGTCAGGACGTCCCCGTCGTCGATGAACAGGACGTCCGGGTCGACGCGGACCTTGGGGAAGAGCTGCTGGAAATGGTCGGCGGAGGACCAGTGCGTGGTGGCGGGCCGCCCGTCGAGATATCCGGCTGCGGCCAGCACGTAACTGCCCGTGCAGATGGAGACCATCCGGGTGCCCGGCCTGATGTGCGCGAACGCGGCGGCGAGCTCGTCGGTGAGCCTGCCCTCCGCGTAGACGGGGCCGAGTTCGTAACTGGCGGGGATCACGACCGTGTCGGCGGTGGCCAGCGTCTCGGGGCCGCGTTCGACGGTGATCGTGAAGTCCGCGTCGGTGCGGACGGGGCCTGGCGTACGTACGGAGCAGGTCACGACTTCATAGAGTTTGCGGCCCTCGTCGCGCGGCTCGCAACCGCGCGAAAGGCCGAAGATCCTTTGAGGGATGCCCAGTTCGAAGGGGAGCAGCCCGTCGAGGGCCAGGACGGCGATGCGGTGCGGCATTGGCGGACTCCCTTCACCCCTAGCTGGTATAGACCTTAAGCTGATACATGTCACTGCTGTGAAGGAAAAGTCAGCAGAGCGCGTCTGCATTCCCGGCGCGGACCGCGAGGGCGCACCGCCCCTTTTGCCTCGTTCGTCGAGCATGGGGCCGATGGGCGACGGACTGGGTCACAGCCTGGACGGTGGCCGGCCGGCCGAGCTCTGGAACCGTAACTTCCGGCTCTTCTTCGTCGCCCGTACCGCCGCGCTCTTCGGCGACGGAATGATCCCGGTGGCGCTCACCGCGGGCCTGCTGGGGGCGGGCCGGCCGCACTCGTCGGTGGGGTTCGCGCTCGCGGCCTGGATGGGGCCGCTGGCGCTCTTCGTGCTCTTCGGCGGCGTACTGGCGGACCGGTTCACCCCGCGCCGGATGATGATCATCGCTGATGCGCTGCGGCTGGTCGGGGCCTCGGTGCTGGCGGTCTCCTTCGCCACCGGCAACCCGCCGCTGTGGGCGGTGTACGCGCTCAGCGCGGTCGCCGGTGTGGGCGCCGCGCTCTTCCAGCCGGGCGTCGCGTCGACCGTGCCCCGGCTGGCCTCGGACGTGCAGCGCGCCAACGCGGTGCTCCGGGTCTCCGAGGCGCTGATGACCATGGCGGGCCCGGCCTTCGCGGGCCTGCTCGTCGGACTGACCAGCGCCGGGGCGGTCTACGCGGCGAACGCGTCGACGTTCCTGGTCTCCGGCCTCTGCCTCTTCCTGATGCGGCTCGCCCCGGCCCCGTCGGACGCCGCGCAGCGCGGCACCTTCGTCGCCGAACTGGTCGACGGATGGCGCGAGTTCCGGGCCCGCAGCTGGCTGTGTGGGGTGATCGCGATCTGGACGGTGTACGGCTTCACGGTGCTCGGCCCGATGCTGCCGCTCACCGCGGTCGAGGTCACCGAGGCACACGGCTCGGGGACGTACGGCGTGATGATGGCGGTGAACGGTGCGGGCAGCGTCGTCGGCGGGCTGCTCGCCCTGCGCCTGAGACCGCGCCGCCCGCTCGCGGCGGGGGCCGCGGCGCTGAGCGCGGTCTGTGTGAACCTGGTGGTGCTGGGCCTCGGGCTGCCGGTGGCCGCGCTCGGGGTGGGGCAGTTCGTGGCGGGCGCGGCGTTCGCTTTCTGGCTGGTGATGTGGTCGACGACGGTGCAGACCCATGTGCCGCCGCAGGCGCTGAACCGGCTGCACGCGTACGACGTGGCGGGCTCGCTGCTGATGCTGGCGGCGGGCCGGGCACTGGCCGGACCCGTCGCGGACCGGGTGGGCGCACCGGAGGTGCTGCTGGCCGGAGCGGTGATCAACACGGTGGTGGTGGCGGTACTGCTGGCGGCCCGGCCGATCAGACGGCTGGAGCGGATCGGATGACCGCGGGAGGGTCGGACACCGTCGTGCCCCGGGCGGCGCGGACGGCTCTGCGGGCCCGCGCGGTCGCGGCCGGGGCCGCGGCGCTGACCGTCGCCGCGGGGCTCGGGGTCAGGGCGTTCGGGGACGGTGCCGTCGCCAAGTACGCCGGGGACGCGCTCTACACCGTGCTGATCTGCGCCCTGGCCACCGTGATCGCCCCGCGTGCGCGGCCGGCCGTCACGGCCGGGACGGCGCTCGCGTTCAGCTGGGCGGTCGAGCTGCTGCAACTGACCGGGGTGCCCGCGGAACTCTCCCGGCACAGCACGGTGGCGCGGCTGGTGCTCGGCTCGGCCTTCAACGCACCCGACCTGTTCTGGTACGCGGCGGGGGCGGGGTGCGCCTGGGCCGTGGCAGCCCTGGCTACTTGCTTCGGGAGCGCTCCTCGGACCGCTGCATCTCGATGACCTGGAAGACATGGGCGCTGGTCTGCCTGCGCACACTGCCACCGACGAGCAGCGCCGCACCGCACACGGACAAGGGGGCGGAGATCGCCAGAATGGCCAGCTGCTTCGGCCACTCGGTGATCATCTCGCAGTCGTTCGTGACCCGGTAGCAGTACGCGTCCTGCTGTTCCACCAGCAGGAAGCCCAGCCAGATCCACAGGGCGCAGGCGACGATGAGAAGCACGGCGCCCCAGGCCTGCATCAGCGCGGAGCGGTGGTGGAACTGCTGGCGTGCTGCCCACTGCATGAGATCCCCCGGTTCGGTACGTGGCGAAGGCTTCGGTGCGCGACGACGGCGCGGCGTACGACCGCCGGCCGACAGGTGATCGTACGCACAGTGCCGGGACCGCTCGCGGCGCGTGGCCCGATCCCTGCGAAGGGTGGCCCTCCGGCCACTCGTGAACAGATATGTCGCGACCCGATGCTGAGTGACGTGACCCAGACAACCGAAAGCGCCGCCCGGGACGACGACCGGCAGGCCACCCCCGTAGTCCCCGACGGGCGCTCCCGCCGGCGCATTCACCGCGCCTGGGTCGTCGCCGTCGTCACCTTCGTGACGATCATCGGCGGCGCCGCCTTCAACTCCCTGCCCGGCCTCCTCATCGACCCGCTCCACACGGAGTTCGGCTGGTCGCGCGGGGAGATCGGACTCGCCGTCTCCATCGACATGGCGCTGTACGGGCTCACCGCACCGTTCGCGGCCGCGCTGATGGACCGCTTCGGTATCCGCCGGGTCGTCGTCGTGGCCCTTTCCACGGTGGCGGCCGGGGCGCTGGCCAGCGTCTGGATGACGGCCTCCTGGCAGCTGATGATCTATTGGGGGCTGCTCGTCGGCCTCGGCACCGGGTCGATGGCGTTGGCCTTCTCGGCAACGGTCACCAACCGCTGGTTCGTCGCCCGGCGCGGTCTGGTCACCGGCATCCTCACCGCGGCGGGCGCCTCCGGCCAGCTGGTCTTCCTGCCGCTGTGCGCCTGGATCGTCGAGGAGCACGGCTGGCGTCCGGCCTCGGTGACCGTGGCCCTCGCCGCCCTGGTCGTCGTTCCGTTCGTCTGGCTCCTGATGCGCGACCACCCGGCGGATGTGGGCCTCGCCCCGTACGGCGGCACCTACGTGGCGAAGCCCGCACCCGCACGCGGGGCGGCGAGGCGCACCGTACGCGTCCTGTTCGATGCCGCCCGCACCGGGCCGTTCTGGCTGCTGGCCGGTACGTTCGCGATCTGCGGGGCCTCGACCAACGGCCTGATCCGTACGCACTTCGTGCCGTCGGCCCACGACCACGGCATGCCCATCACCGCCGCGGCCTCGCTGCTCGCCGTCATCGGGGTCTTCGACATCATCGGCACGGTCTTCTCCGGCTGGCTCACCGACCGCTTCGACGCCCGCCGGCTCCTCGCCGTCTACTACGCGCTGCGCGGCGTCTCGCTGCTCTTCCTGCCGATGCTGATGGCGCCGACGGTGCATCCGCCGATGGTGTTCTTCATCGTCTTCTACGGTCTGGACTGGGTCGCCACCGTCCCTCCGACGCTGGCCCTGTGCCGCGAGCAGTACGGCGAGGACAGCGCCATCGTCTTCGGCTGGGTCCTCGCCTCCCACCAGGTGGGCGCGGCGCTGGTGGCGTTCCTGGGCGGTGTGGCGCGCGATGTGTTCGGCTCGTACGACATGGTCTGGTACGCGTCGGGGGCGCTGTGCGCGATGGCGGCCCTGATGGCGCTGGTGATCCGGCGGGTCCGGGAGCCGTCGGGCGCCACCGCGGGACTCGGCTGACGGTTCCGGAGGCGGACGGGCGCCCGGCGCCGGCCGGTCTCAGGCGGAGAGGTTCTCGGCGACCGTCAGGAAGACAGGGAAGTTCGCGATGTCGCTGACTGCGACGCTGCACCAGCGGCCGGATTCACCGGCCCTCATGATGTGAACCCTGCCCGCCCCGACCTGTATCTCCTGGACGTCGGACCAAGGGAGGTGGCCATTCCTGGTGGTGGCCATGCCGGTGCGGGAGAGCGAGATGTCACCGAAGTTGACGGTCTGGCCTTCCAGGATCGATTCCAGGACCTCCGGGCCCTGGGCCCGGAGGATGGCCCCCTGCATATGAGGTCCCCAGGTTTGGGGGCCTTCGTAGAATTCCGTGATCGTTGCGTTGACGCGGCCCGGGCCGACCGCGGAGTAGACGTGGTTGATGGGGCCGGGGACTTCGTTGATGATCTTCTGGCTGATGTTCTGGTAGAGCCGCACGGAGTCCCAGCGGATGGCGACCATGCCGTCGCCGGACTGCGGGTGCACGATCATTCCGTGCTCGAACAGGTGGAGACGCTTGGCAGCCTGCTTTCTGCTGAAGTCCGGATACCGGCGCAGCCACCAGAAGAACATCAGGCCGGGTATCACGAAGATCGCCAAGAGGTGGACGATCGTGAAGATGTAGAGGGCGAAGATCGGTTTGCCCAGGCGCTTGGGGATGAACGTGCCCTCCAACGCGCCGAGTTGATGACGGGCTGCCAGTGCGGCGGCTTCGGGTGACAGGGCGGTCGGTGCTGCTGCCATGAATCTCTCCTTCGCGTTCACGCCGGAACGACCGGTGTGCCGCTTCATCGCCGCGTCCGCGCGATCAGCTGGGCGAGGAGGCGGGTGCGGGGGATCACCTGCCCGACCGCGACGTGCTCGGCATCCGCGTGGGCTCCGCTGCCGACCGCGCCCAGGCCGTCCAGCGTCGGGCAGCCCGTGCCCGCGATGTAGTTGCCGTCGGAGGCGCCGCCCACAGCGACTCCCCGCAGCGGTTCCTGTCCCAGTTCCGAGGCGATCGCGGAGGCGAGGGCGAACAGTTCGGCGGAGGACTCCGGTTCCATCGGGGGCCGTCTCCTGCCGCCCCGTACGCTCAGCCGCGCTCCGGGCGTCCGGGCGGTCAGCCCTTGCATGAGGGCGTCGATCCGGTCCTGCGCCGCCAGGGTCGGCACGCGCACGTCCACCGACACTTTCGCCAGCGCGGGCACCGTGTTGAGCGTGCTGCCGGCCGACAGCAGGGTGGGCGTGACGGTCGGGTCTCCCAGTCCGGAACCGGTGGTGCCCATCGAAGCTGCGAGGCCGGCGACGGCCAGGACCTGGTGGGCGGCCTCGATCGCGGCGTTGACCCCCTTCTCCGGTTCCAGACCGGCATGGGCGGCCCTGCCGTGCACCACGACCTCGTACCGTGAGGTGCCCTTGCGGGCGGTCTTGAGGGCGCCCTCCGCATCGGCGGACGCCTCCAGCACGAAGGCGGCCGCGCAACCGCGTGCGGATTCCTCGATCAGTGCCCGGGAGGTCGGGGAGCCGATTTCCTCGTCCCCGTTGACCAGCACGCACACGCCGTCGGGGGATGGCAGGGAGGCCAGCGCGTGGAACATCTGCACCAGCCCGGCCTTCATGTCCAGGACACCGGGGCCCCGGGCGACCCCGTCGGCCACCGACCAGGGATGTGTCTCCAGCGAACCCATGGGCCACACCGTGTCGTGGTGTCCCACAAGCAGCACACGCGGTCTTCCGAAGGTCCACCGCAGATGGGGCACCCCGTCGATCACGATCGTCTCCGGTGCCGGGCCCAACAGCCTCTCGCCCAGGGCGCCGACGACCTCGGCGCTGCGGGCCAGCGCCGCGTGGTCGGCCGAGAAGGACTCGCAGACCACGAGCTCCTCCAGATCGGCCAGCATCGCCGGCAACGCGAGCCCGGCTCGCGCGGTCACCGGCCCCGCCCCGGACAGGCCTTTATCAGTAACGACACTTTTCCTCCTCGGAGTTGATGCCGGAGAAGCCGCGGGGCGGCGGTGCCGTCCGACCCCTCCCGCAAGCGCGACCACGTGATCGACGCTACGGCGGGACAAGGCATTCCACCAGCGACTAGATTGCATGCGATCCATGCTTGGGGGGAATGTGTTCGAGATCGACGCACTGCGTCTGCTGGTGACCGTGGCCGAGACCGGATCGTTCACGAAGGCCGCGGTCCGGCTCGACTACACGCAGTCCGCGGTGTCCCGGCGCATCGCCTCGTTGGAGAAGCGGGCGGGCGGGCCGCTGTTCGAACGGCTCGCCCGGGGCGTACGGCTGAACCCCGCCGGACATGCGCTGCACCGTCATGCCGTGGAGGTGCTCGACCGTCTGTCGAGGGCGGAGCACGAGCTGACCGTGATCCATGCGGGGCACGGCGGGACGCTGCGCGTGGGGGCGTTCGCCACCGCCAACATCTCGTTGGTGCCCGCTGCTCTGCGGGCGTTTGTCCAGTCCAGACCAGATGTCGAGGTCATCGCGGCCGAGGGCCGGAGCGGTGCGCTGATGCAGCGTCTCGTGGAGGGAGCGCTCGACCTCGCCGTGGTCAGCGACTACCCGTCCGGTCTGCCGTCGGCCGACGGCGTCACCACGGAGGTTCTGCTGGCGGACGAACTGCTCGTCGTTCTCCCTCGCAGCCATCGCCTGGCCGGATCCGGGACGATCGATCTACGTGAACTCCGCGACGAGGCCTGGCTCCAGGACGCGCCCGCGGACCGGCCCATGCTGCTCGCCGAGATCTGCGAACGGGCCGGATTCAGGCCGAAGAAGATCATCCGAATCGCGGAGTGGACCGGGAAGTTCGGCTATGTGGCCGCCGGGCTGGGGGTCGCCCTGGTCCCCTCGCTGGCCTCCTGGGCGGTCCCGGCCGAACTCTCCCTCTGCCGGCTCGGCGACCTGGCCCCGCGCCGGACCGTACATGTCGCGCTGCCCGCCGCCCCGCTTCCGGCGGCACTGAAACTGCGGGATCTGCTGCGCGACGCCGTCGGCTGAACCGCCATCGGCCGGGCACGATCGGGGCCGTGGTGCGCGTTCACCCGCCGGTCCGGGCCGGGGCGCGGTGAACGTTCAACCGCCGAGCGGCCCGAACCGCCCGAACACCCCCCGGTGGAACAGCAGCGGACCGTCCTCGTCCGCCGCCCCCAGCGCCTCCACCCTGCCCACCACGATCAGATGGTCGCCCCCGGTGTGGACGGCCTGGATGCGGCAGTCGATCCAGGCCGGTACGGAGTCCAGCAGCGGCGACCCGGTCGCGGGAGCCGCCTCGTACGCCACCCCCGCGAACTTGTCGGCCCCGCTCACCGCGAAGCTCCGGCACAGTGCGCCCTGGTCCGCGCCCAGGATGTTGACGCAGAACGCCCCGGCGCGGGCGATGCGAGGCCAGGTCGTCGACGTACGGGCGACCATGAAGGTGACCAGCGGCGGGTCGAGGGAGAGCGACGCGAACGACTGGCAGGCGAAGCCCGCCGGCCCCTCCGCGTCGTCCGGGTCGTGTGCGGTGACGACGGTGACCCCGCTCGCGAAGTGCCCCAGTACGCGGCGGAATTCGGCCGGATCGACCGGCAGCCGCTCGTCGTCGGCGACGGCCCGCAGATCCGGGCGCGGCAGTGGGTCGACCGGCGCCGTCCCTGCGGTGGTGGCGGCGCCGACGGACCTGAGGTACCGGACGGCGGTGGCGGCCATGCCTGCGTGTCCCATCACGCCTTCCATTGAAACTGACGGAACGTCAGATGGGAAGGGCGGGGGCAAAGGTTCCGCGTGCGAAGAGGGGGTGAGCCCCGCCCCGGTGCGGGCCTTTCCGGTGCGCGAGGATACGCGCGAGGAGAGGGAGAGCACGTGCCGATATCAGCTGCGGGAGACGCGGGGACGATGGCCAGGGGTGCGGAGGCGTCCCCGGCGCTGCCGGACCTGTGGACCGGACGGTCGATCCTGGCGGGCGCGGGCGCGCTGTTGATGGGGGCTGTGCTCGGCGTCGAGGTCGCGGGGTTCGCGGAGCTGGCCGCTCAGGCGCCCGTGCCGCCGGACGGACCCGGAACGACCTTGCTGGTCACGCCGTTCCTCGTCTGCTTCGGCGGCCCGTTCGCCCTGGTGGCGAGTCTGCTCGTCGTGCTGCCCACGGCCTCCGTGGCCCGCTGGGCGAGCACTCGGTTCACCGGCCGGGACGTGTGGGGGTGGGTGCCGGTCGTCGCCGTGGTGCCGGTGACCGCAGGTGTGGCGGCCTTCGGCATCACCCGACATCCCGGCCCCGGCCCGCTGGCCCTGAGCTGGCCGGCGGGCGCGGTACTGCTCACGGGCTCCGCTCTCCTGGCGCGCGGTGCCGCGCTGCACGGAGGCCGGTTCCGGCGCATCCCCGGCTACGGCGCGCTCGCCGCCGTGGCCGTGTTCGGGATAGGCACGGCCGCGTTCGCGACCGGTCTGGTCACCGAGTACCGCCCGCCGAAGGTCGACGCCACTCAGCTGGTCGGGAACTGGACCGACGGAGAGGGCGGCACGCTGCGGCTGGCCGCCGACGGCACGGCGCGCGCCGAAGAGCTGACGGATCACGACTCCGCCGTCGAGCGCGGTGCGGTACTGGAGGCCGGGAAGTATCGCTGCACGGGGCGGGGGACGTGGTCCTACGAACCCGGTGATTCCACTACGTGGCAGCAGAGCGTGCGGCTCGACATCGAGGGCTGCTCCTTCGCCGGCGACTTTGACGGCTGGCTGATCAGCGGCACGTCGGACCGGCCCGAACTCAACCAGGGGTACGGCGATCCGGACTCACCGGACTGGTACACGCTCAGCCGGTGACCGGCCCCCGAACCCGCCCGAGCCGGGGCCGGGACCGGGGCGAGCGTTGACGGTCAGGTCCCGGCGGCATACGGCACGAAGTGCGCCCATGCGTCGGGGGTTACGGCGAACCGGGGGCCCGGCGTGTTCTTCGAGTCGCGGACGTGGATCGAGCTGGGAGTGGTGGCGACCTCGACGCAGTCGTTGGGGTTGCTGCTGTCGCTGTAGCTGCTCTTGAACCACGCCAGCTCGGAGTCGTCCCCAGCAGAGGTCTTCCGGATCATGTTTCTCCCAGCGCTCGCTCGATGAAGGCCAGCGACTCCCGTGCGCTGAGAGCCTCCGCCCGGATGATGCCATAGCGGAGTTCAAGGATCCGTAGCTGCTTCGGGCTGGAGACGGGACGACCACCGAACTCGTCATCAGAACGCCCGACTGCCGTGCCGTCCTCGAACTTCAGCATCTGGATCCGCCCGCCTGTCCCAGGATGATCCCAATAGGCGGTCGGCATCACCTGAATTTCGACGTTGCGCAACTGCCCTACCTCCAGGAGGTGTTCCAGCTGCCTGCGCAACACCATCTTGCCTCCAGTGGGGCGGCTGAGCGTCGCCTCTTCCTGAACAAAGCTCAGCTCGGGGGCCGGCGAGCGGCCGAAGATTGAACGCCTGGCCATGCGGCCTGCCACACCACGCTCCACTTCATCATCCGACAGCGCAGGACGCCTCGTCCTCAGTAGTGCCCGAGCATGCTCTTCCGTCTGCAGGAGACCATGGAGGTTGTGGCTCCCGTACGACAGCAGCTCGACCGCCTTCGCCTCCATCCGCGCCAGATCCCGGATCTTCTTCGGGTACCGGACCTCCGCCACGTCCTTCTTCATCGCGGCGATCAGCCCACCGGCCCCCAGCACCTCGTCCGCCCTGTCCAGATACTCCGGGCGCGGAATCCGCTTCCCGGCCTCGACCTTGTAGACCTGGTCCTCCCCGTACCCGATCGCCACGCCGAACTCGGCGGCCCGCATCCCGGCCGTCTCCCGGCGCAGCCTCAACTGCCGCCCCACCGTGGCGACGACCGCCGCACCCGACTCGTCGTCGGGGTCGACGTCCCAACCGGGCTCGTCCGCCTCGCCCCCGGGCCGTTCCGTACCGTTCGCATCCACCCGCATCCGCGCCACCTCCGACGTGCCGTCACACCTCGACGCCCTCTACCCGCACGGCCCCTCCGGACAGCCCGGACAGCTCCGGACAACCACCGGACAGTCACCGTACGCATCCAGTCGATCACTGGTCAGCGTATGCGTGCCCGGCCACGCTGAGTGACGTGAAACAAGAAATCACCCTCCCTCAACCCCCCGCCCGCAGCCGCACGTTCACCGTGTCGCTCTCGCCCACCCGCCGGGGAGCCAGGCTGGCCCGGCTGCTCGCCGCCGCGTATCTGGGCGAGTGGGGGATCCCTTCGGAGCCGGCCGTGCAGATCGTCGCCGAACTGGCCGCCAATGCCATGGTGCACGGCCGCGTACCGGGCAGGGACTTCCGGCTCGACCTCACGATCCACGACGGCGGTTCGCTCCTGCGGATCGAGGTGAGTGACGCCCGTGGCGAGCGCCTCCCGCCCGGTCCGGGCGGCACGGCCGTCCCGGATGACGACTGCGAGTCCGGGCGCGGCCTGTTGATTGTCGAGGCGCTCGCCGACCGTTGGGGCGTCAGCCCCGGTCCCGTCCCCCGCAAGACCGTCTGGGCCGAGCTCGACCTCGCACCGTGACCGCCGCCACCGGGTCGCGGATATCCACGATCCGGTGGTCCGCGACGCGGCGCCGTGGGACATCAAAAGCCTTGAATACCTTGGGCAATGAACCTTCCCGAACCCACCCCACCTGCCGTCACCCACACGGGTGAGATCGTCCAACGTGACTGGATTTCGGGCGGGTTGGCTGGCATATGCTCGCCGCGACAAACAACCCCAGACATGCGACGGCCCCCGGCCGGGACTGGCATCCCGATCGAGGGCCTGACCAACGAGGAAGAGTGACCTTCCCGATGGATACCCAGCAGATTACCGCGCCCTCGCGCGCCTCGTCCGGTGTCATGCACGACAACTCCCGGCACACCAGCCGTTTCACGGTCGTGGGCAACCACCTCACCCAGCACCGCGAGCTCTCCCTCACCGCGATCGGGCTCGCCGCGCACATCCAGTCGCTGCCTGCCGGGGTCAGGATCGGCATCAAGGACCTCGCCGGCCGTTTCCCGGAGAGCGAGGCCCGGATTGCCGCAGCGTTACGCGAACTCGAAGCCCACGGCTACCTTCGACGTACCCGGACGCGCCTGTTTGACGGCCGGATCGTCACCCGTACGGTCTCCTGCAACCAGCCTTCGGACCAGCGGCGCACGGATGCTTTGCCGGGCCGCGACTGCCCGCAGCGTACGGTCCGTCCGCCCGTCCCCGTCCGGTCCTGTAGCGAGCCCGAGGCCGACGACGCGCATCCGGCCAGGTTTCGGACCCGCGCCAAGCCTGCGCCCCGTCGTGAGCCCGCGCCCCTGCTCGTGCCGCCGCCGGCCTTCCCCGCCGCGTCCCTCCTCCGGACCGCCGCCGACCTGCTTGCCGGGCTGCACCACCGGGACCCGCGCCTGCTGCTCTCCGCGCAGGACGTGGATGTCCTGGCCCCGGGGGTCGCCGCATGGCTGGAGCGCGAGGCCGGCCCCGCCGCCGTACAGCACGCCCTGACCAGCGAACTCCCACCCGAAGGGCTGCGCCGTCCCGCCGGTCTCCTCGCTCACCGGCTCACCGTCCGGCTTCCGCCACCGCCGCCATTCCGGGCCCTGGCCGATACCCCGCCCCGGCCGATCCCGCTGCAGAACTGCGAGGGCTGCGACCGGGCATTCCGGGCGGCGGAGCCAGGAGAGTGCCCCGACTGCCGGACCAACTTCCATCCGACCGTTCAATAGTTCTAGGGAAACCACATGGTCAGCTCGTCCCACGAGGCGATGCACCGCATCTTCCAGGAGTACCCGGGCCTGTTCTCCCGCGTTTCCGAGGTGCTGGGGGTCGAGATCGGCCCACCCGCCTCAGCGACCGTCATGCCCACCGATCTCACCGAGAACCGGCCTCTCGAACGCCGTGTCGACACCCTGCTACGCATCGACATGGAGGACGACCGGTCCTACCTCCTGGCGATCGAGGCCCAGGGCAAGAAGGACCCGGACAAGCCGGCGAGCTGGATGTACTACCTGTCGTACCTCCAGGCGAAGTACAAGTTGCCGCCCATGCTGCTGGTCGTCTGCCAGGACCGAGCCACCGCCGAATGGGCCGCGCGCCCTTTCCCCGTCGGCCACCCGCAATCGCCCGTGCTCACCCTGCAAGCCCTCGTCGCGGGCCCGCACAACATGCCGGTGATCACGGATGTGGCCGAGGCCCGCAAGGACCTGGCATTAGCCACGCTGGCCGCGATCACACACGCAGGCGATCCGGACATCGGTGCCATACTGAAAACGCTGTCGACCGCTCTGCGCGACGTACCGGAAACCATCGCCGACCCCATCGTCGAACTCACCGCACAGGGCCTGGGCAACCGCCCGGCCGCACAACAGTGGAGGAACCTGGTGGCCGTGGACCTTTCTTTCTACAAGTCATCCCTCTCGGAAGAGATCCGGGACGAAGGCCGCGCAGAGGGCCGCGCAGAAGGTCGTACGGAAGGTCTCGCGCGGGGCATCCTGCTGTTCCTTGCTCAGGCCGGTATCGA
>NZ_JBHVSY010000018.1:0-113017 GCF_042884935.1 Streptomyces sp. NPDC058092 | reverse complement strand
ACAGTGGAGGAACCTGGTGGCCGTGGACCTTTCTTTCTACAAGTCACCCCTCTCGGAAGAAATCCGGGACGAAGGCCGCGCAGAGGGCCGCGCAGAAGGTCGTACGGAAGGTCTCGCGCGGGGCATCCTGCTGTTCCTTGCTCAGGCCGGTATCGATGTACCCGACGAGGCCCGCGAACGCATCACGGGCTGCACCGACCTTGACGCTCTGAGCCGCTGGCTCCTGCGTGCTCCCACTGCCACATCGGTCGAGGACGTCTTCACCGAGAAGTAGGTGGACTGCGGCCGGGACCCGCCGATGGCCCATACGAACCGATGGGTCCCGGCCGCACAACAGTGGAGGAACCTGGTGGCCGTGGACCTTTCTTTCTACAAGTCACCCCTCTCGGAAGAAATCCGGGACGAAGGCCGCGCAGAGGGCCGCGCAGAGGGCCGCGCGGAAGGTCGTACGGAAGGTCTCGCGCGGGGCATCCTGCTGTTCCTTGCTCAAGCCGGTATCGACGTACCCGACGAGGCCCGCGAACGCATCACAGGCTGCACGGACCTTGACACCCTGAGCCGCTGGCTCCTGCGCGCCCCCACTGCCGCAACCGTCGAGGACGTCTTCGCAGTGGGGTAGCCGCAGCCCGACGAGGAGGAGCGCACCGGCACCTCTTTGGCGGTAGGGCGTAGCGAGAGGGCAGGGGGGCGCCAGAGGGCTGTGCGACATCCCGCACGTTCCTCTGAGGTCTGCTGAGAGCTTGCCCCTGTGGCCAGGGGCTTCTTCCTCCGTCGGGTGCCCTTCCGTCCGGTGACGGATCTTCTGGATTCTTGAAGCTTTCTCATCTCGCCCGACCGGCCTGCGGTCTGAGCGAAGGCGAGGAGGCTCGGGCCGGCGGCACTGGCAGTCGCAAGAGGCCCTCGCAGCATCAGGCGCCGGCAGGCCGCCCGCTACCCGGCCCGGCGGGGTTGACGCCTCCTGCGCGGGGCGATGGCCGGGCGGGACCGGCAGCCGTCGACCTCGTCCGGGGACCGACCGCTGATCGCCGCGCAGAGGTGACTGGTCTTGTGCTCGGCGACACCGGGCCCGCGCAGATGAACGTAGTTTCTGCCGCTCCTGGGGAAGCTATTTGATCTTCGCGGCGATGGTCCGGACGAACTCAGGGAGCACATCGTCCCGCCAGACGAAAGGTGCTGGGGCCGACACGCCCTTGAAGGTCACGCTGCTCTGCCCGCCCACGGTGAACAGCAGCGGACCTTTGCGGCAGTTCCAACTGCCCTCGTAAATACCGGTGATGACGCAGTGATCAGCGCCCTTTGCACCCTGGTTGGTATTGGTTCCGGACACGACGCGATCTCCGTAGCTGACAATCAACTTGGGGTCGGCCACGGCCTCGATGCGGAACCAGAACTGGGTAGCGGCGTAGGTCTCGCCCGGAAGGCGCATGCTGTAGAGGCACTGGCCGGACTTGGACCTGTCACTCTCCTTCCACGAGGAGTCCGCAGCGAAGTCCTTGATCGACAAAGCGCTGATCGGAAGGCTCTCCCGTTCGATGTCCTTGGCGCCAGGGAAGATCGCCTTGATCTCCTCCTGGTTCACGAACGAGCACGCGTCCGGCCACTGATCCGCGGCCAGGATTGCCCCACCCTTGAGTTCAGGAAGGTTGACAGTCGCATCTCGGGGGGCGGCCTTGCCTATCGCAACATCACCCTCGGACGGCATGTTCGTAGCGACCAGGAGCGTCAGCAGGACGACATTTGACATCAGCAGGGTGAGCACCATGGCTCTGTTCTTCCACATGGCGGCCGATTCTCCCCGAGGAGCGAGCTGATCGTCGACCGCATCCGCTGCACCGAGGCATCCCGCTGCCGGGAGATCCCGGACACAGCCGCAGAGCAAGACCGGCCGTCGGTTCCCGTGAACCCGAGGGCCAGAGCCGCCGGACAAGGCTGAAGACCAATGAGTTCGTCCCAAAACCCCTACAGTTCGCGTGAACTCATGGGCCTTTTCGGGTGCGAGTAATTGAGGTACCGGAAGTAGCGCTGAGATCGATCTCGGTCGCTGAGCCGGCTGTCCCTGTGGCCGGCGGTACAGCAGGGGTCCTCGGCGATGCCGTGGCCCTGTCGGCGGTGGCCGGCAACAACTGGGCCCCGCGCACACAGCACCCCAGGAAAGATTCGTTATCGTGCGTTGCGTATCCCGAGAATGTATGCCGCAGTAAGCGCAACGGCACGGTCTTCGTCATGTGACAGATCTGCGAGGGCACGTGACGCTGTGATTCCCGGGATATCCGCGAGTGCCTGTGCCAGCCGTCGACGTGCAGACGATTCAACGGTGCCGTGGGCGAGGCAATCAACGAGCCCGGTAGCGATCTGATCCGCCAACGCGGGACGACTCGCCAGCGCGCTCAGTGCATCGGCTGCATCGACGTCGTTCGTCTCCTCGACGACCATACCGAGGAGCGTCGGGACCGCGTCGGCTACTCCACGTGCCCCGAGCGCCAGAGCTGCATACCTGCGGACCACGATGTCGGGGTTCGTGAGGGCGTCCTGCAGCAGTGCGGTCGCCTCACCGTTCGGAATCTCGGCGATGGACTGGACGGCACGTTTCCGCACCTCGGCCACTGGTGAGCCGAGGCCCTCCGCCAGCAGCGCCGATGCGCCATCACCCGATTGCGCCAAAGCCCATCGAAGGGCCCCGGCGACGTTCGGGTCCGTCTCGCTCAGCACTGCCTCGACCAGTGCTTCCACGGGCACCGGAACCTCTTCGATCGAGGACAAGGCCGCGCGCTGGCGCGTCCCAGCGCTCTTTGACCCCAGCGCCTGGAGGAGTGCAACGATCTGGAGGACGTCCTCCCAGCCGGCGGGTTCCGCGGCACCGATCCGACGGAGTCGCGTGAGCAACTCCGTCTCACCCGCAATGCGTTCTCGCGTCTCGCGGATGAGGTCGTCGACGAGCTCCGAGGGCGTGAAGCCCTGATCGTCGAGCGCGCGCCCGACTTCACGCAGCGACAGCCCCAATGACCGCAGGCTCTCGATATGGAAGATCCGTCGGATGTCCTCGCTGGAGTACTCGCGATAGCCGGCGTCGGTACGACCCGTTGGCCGCACCAGGCCGAGCGAGTCGTAATGCCTGAGCATGCGGGCGCTGACCCCGGACCGTCGTGCCACATCACCGATCAACACTGCCTATCCCCCCTCCTGGCTGGTCGTGCCGAGGGCTACGACGCGCTTCGCCTCCTCGATCGTGAACTCGAATCCGGCATCCGGGTCGCGCAACAGCCGTTCCGTGGCGATCGCGTGCGCCCGCACGCGAGGGTCGAGATCCGTCATCGCAGCGCGCAGAGTTGGCAGAATCACCTCACCGAGCGCGATCAGCGCCCGGCTGAGACTCAGCTGCGTCTCACGTTCGCCGCGTCCGAGCTGTGCCGACAACACTGCGGCCAGCTCGGGCTCTTCACCCTCGGGCACGAGCACGACCGCTGCCCGCCAGGCGCTCCGCGCCACCTCATCGTCGGCGTCGGACAGAAGCGCCCGTGTGATCGCCGGCCACGCTTGCCGATCCCCGATCTTGGACAGCGTGTGCAACGCCTGGCTTCGTGCCTGCGCACGCTCCGAGCGGACTTCATCAAGAAGCTCTGGGACCGTCATTGATGCTGAGTGGCGGGTGAGTGCCCACGTAAGCATTTCGCGCACGTAGAACTCGGGTTCGATCGCGCATCGTTCGATGAGTTTGTCGATGAACCGCGGGTCAGGGGTCGTGCCGACCGCCAGGGCTGCCCGCAGCCGCACTGACGAGCGGCTGTCCTCCAGCCCCTGGAGAGCTCGAATCGTATCCGTGTCCTGTTTCGGCATGGTCATCGGGACCACCTCCTTGACACAGTGAAGACCTTGTCACTGTGTCAAGGTCAAGCGGGGCCACGCCGCGAGACCACCAGGCACCCTCTGTCCACCGAGTTCGGTGCGTGTCACGTCGGATGAGACGTGCGTGACGTTATGACGCACGTTCACGTGTACGCCGACATCACGCAACGTCACGAATCAGGAGCTGTGACACAGGCACTCAGCTTGTTCTTTATGGTCCGGCCTGGTCGCGTTCGGTGATGGAATCGGGTCGTCCGGCTGTTCTGCCTACGTCGTAGCGGGTGGCGGGTCGCCGGTTCTTCGAGCCGATCGGCCTGCCAGGGCCGGGCCGGTCGGGTTTCGGCGCGGCGTCGATCAGCCAGGTCCAGCGGTCGGCTGCCTGTGGGGTGCGGAGTTTCGGGCGGGTCCAGCCCAGTGTCTGCTTGATCATTCTGAAGGTGTGTTCAAGGTCGGAGGGACGCCGGAGGGCGTCCGGGGCCGCTCACAGTCCCCGGTACTTCGGCGTACGCCGTTCAACGAAGCTCGCCACGCCCTCGTTGGCGTCGTGCGTCGTCATATTGATTTCCTGGGCCATCGCCTCGGCCGCGAACGCCGTCGCCCGGTCGGAGTCCAGTGATGCGTTCACCAGCTGCTTGGTGAGGGCGATCGCGCGGGTCGGGCCGTCGGCCAGGCGCTGGGCCCACGCGCGGGCCCTCGCCGTGAGTTCCTCGTCCGGGACCACCCGGTTGACCAGACCCAGACGCTCCGCCTCCTTCGCCGGGAGCGAGTCGCCGAAGAACATCAGCTCCTTGGTGCGCTGCGGGCCGATCAGGCGCGGCAGCAGGTACGCGCCGCCGCCGTCCGGTACGAGCCCGCGGCGCACGAACACCTCGATGAACTTCGCCGACTCGGCGGCCAGCACCAGATCACAGGCGAACGCGAGGTGGGCGCCGATGCCGGCCGCCGTGCCGTTGACGGCCGCGATCACCGGCTTCTCGCAGTCCAGGACCGCGGCGATCAGACGTTGTGCGCCGAGCCGGATCGTACGGGCCACATCCCCCGGCACCCGGTCACCGGTCGCGGGGGCCCCGCGCAGGTCGGCGCCCGCGCAGAAGCCGCGGCCGGTGGCGGTGAGGACGACGGCCCGGGCCGCCGGGTCGGCGGAGGCCTCGGCGAGCAGGGCGATGACGCGTTCCCGCTGGTCCCAGGTGAGGGCGTTCATCGCTTCGGGGCGGTTGAGCGTGATCCGGGAGACGCCGTTGTCAGTGGCGTGGAGTATCAATGATTCAGGCGACCCGGACGGGTCGGCGGTGTCTTCGGGGGAGGACGGCATGAGGCAGCTCCTGGGTAGGTGGCCGGGAAATCGGCGGGGCCGGTCAGCGGCAGACGGCGAGCGCGTCCAGCGCCACCGCGCCCTGCCCCCGCCCGAGCACCATCAGTGGGTTGATGTCGAGTTCGGCGAGGTCGTCGCCCAGTTCCAGGGCCATCCGCTGCACCCGCAGCACGACCTCGACGAGCGCGTCCACATCCACCGGCGGACCGCCGCGTACGCCCTCCAGCAGGGCCCGGCCGCGCAGTTCGCCGAGCATCGACCGCGCCTGGTCCTCGCCGAACGGCGGCACCCGTACCGCCGCATCGTGCAGCACCTCGACCAGTACGCCACCGAGCCCGACCGTCACCGTCGGCCCGAACAGCGCGTCCTGCGTGACACCGACCATCATCTCGACGCCCCGCTCGACCATCTGGCAGACCAGGATCCCGTCCAGCTCGACGCCCTCGTACCGTGCGATGTCGGTCAGTTCGCGGTACGTGTCCCGCACCTGGCTGGCGGAGGTGAGCCCGACCTTGACCAGGCCCAGCTCGGTCTTGTGGGCGAGCCGGGCGCCCGAGGCCTTCATGACGACGGGGTAGCCGACCTGCCCAGCGGCCCGGACGGCCGCCGCCGCGCTCGTCACCAGCTGCTCGCGCGGAACGCGGATTCCGTACGCCCGCAGCAGCTGCTTCGCCGCGTGCTCGCTCAGCTGTTGGCCGGGGCGCATCAGTGCCTGCGCCTTGCGGAACGAGGGCGACGGCGTGCGCGGCGCCTCGTCGAAGGGCGAGCGGTACGAGGCGACGAAGCGGTGGTGGTCCAGATAGGCCTTCACGGCGGTGATGCAATTGCCGAAGGTACGGAAGGTGGCGACGCGGGACGAGCCGAGCAGCGTCGTACGGTACGCGTCCTCCGTACCGACCGGCGAGCCCCACACCACGCACACCAGCTTGTCCGTGGTCTTGGCCGCGTCCACCAGGTCCTGCGCGAGTTTGTCGCTCATCGGGGGGAAGGGGCCGGTGATCGGGCAGATCAGCACCCCGACGGCGGGGTCGGCGAGGATCGCGTCGATGATCTTCCGGCCGCGCCAGTCGCCGACCGGATGGCCGCCGTTGTCGACCGGGTTCGCCACGCTCAGATAGCCGGGGATCCACTCGTGCAGCTCGCGCTGCTTCTCCTCGGACAGAGCGGGAAGCCTCAGCCCCGCGCCGGTCGCCAGGTCCGAGAAGTGCGCGCCCGTGCCGCCCGAGATCGAATACACGACGACGCCGTCGGCCAGCGGCTTCCGCGCCCGGGCCAGCAGGGCCGCGGTGTCCTGGAGTTCGTCGAGCCCGTCCACCCGGATCACGCCGAACTGCCGCATCGCCGCGTCCACCACCTGGTCGGCGCCGGTCAGCTTGCCGGTGTGTGACGCGGCCGTCCTGGCCCCCGCCTCCGTACGCCCCACCTTGACCGCCACCACCGGAACCCCGGCCCGCGCCGCCCGGTCGGCGGCAAGGAGAAAGGAGCGCCCGTCCTTGAGCCCCTCCACGTAGCAGGCGATGGCCCCGACCTCGGGGCGCTGCGAGAAGTACGAGATGAAGTCGGCGGTCTCCAGATCCGCCTCGTTGCCCGTGGGCGCCCAGTGCGAGAGCCGCACACCCAGCTCCTGAAGGGTGTAGACGGGGCGCCCCTGATGGCCGGACTGGCTGATCAGCGCGATCGCCGGCCCGTCCAGATCGTCCCGGAACTCCTCGAAGGCGTTGAGGTTGGTGTTCGGCCCGAGCAGCCGCAGCCCGGACCGCTCCACCGCCGCGGCCAGCCGCGCCTGGGCGGCGGCGCCCTCCTCGCCGGTCTCGGCGAACCCGGAGGCGAAGGCGACGGCGAACTTCACCTTGGCCTGCGCGAGCTCCTCGATCACCGGGAGCGGATCGCCGACCAGCAGCACCGCCAGATCGACCTGCTCCGGCAGGTCCGCGACGGAAGGAGAACAAGCCCGCCCGAACACGGACTTCCGGCTGGGATGCACCGGATGCAGTCGCGCCCCGACCCGCTCGGCCCAGCCGATCAGCTGCCGGGTGATCCCGGTGTTGGGCCGTCCCTCGGTGTCGGACGCGCCGATGACGGCCACGGACTCGGGCCGGAAGAACCGGTCCAGATCCGGCACGGGCGCGTGCAGCGGGCGGCCGCTGACATCGAGATCGCCCTCCGCGGCGGCGGCCGCCATGCTGTGGACGATGGCATACGGCTCTTCGCCGCAGGCCACCACCCTGGCGCGGAAGTCGGTGGTGAGGGTGCCGTGAGTCGATCCAAGCATCGTTCCGCCCACTCCTGCTCGAAGTCCGTCGGGTGATCGTGCCCGGCCAGCCTGAACCTGACACTCTGTCAGGTTACTGAACTGACGGCCCGTCAGGAATGGGTGTGCAGGCAAAAGCTGGTCCGAGGATCGGACGTGGGACCACGCCATCTGCGGGCAGCTGTACAGGCCTTCGGCGCGGAGCGGCAGCATCACGGTCTGGAGATGCTGCAGCTGTACAGGCCTTCGGCGCGGAGCGGCAGCATCACGGTCTGGAGATGGAGATGCATGCCGATATCGCCCCACTGGGCCGAGCCCATTTCGCAGTCGATGTAACAGAGCAGCAGGGCGGGGCGCCGAAGCACTGCCAGTTCTGGGCGACGGCCTCCGGGTGTGCCTGGGCGTCCTCGCGACGGATTCCGGGCGCGCCGAAACGCTGTGCCGCGGCAGCGGAACGCCGCACGCGTGTTGTCCACGCCAGGGGGGTGAGCCGGTTGGGGCTCCGGGTCGAGTCGGTATGTCCCCGCCAGCTCGCGGGTATTTTCGGATCGATACAGTCAGAACTCGTCGAACTCGTCGAACTCGCCGATCCAGGTGTCTTCCAGGTCGCCCGTGGCCTCTTCGGTGTGCCGGACGCGGAACACGGACAGGGTGCGGCCCTTGCGGAGCAGCGGGGTGACGCGCTGGAGGGCGAGCCTCGTCAGGCCCTCCCAGGGGAAGGCCCCGGGGCGGGCGTCGAGGTCGATGTCCTTCCGTTCCAGGGCATCGGGGCCGATGCCGAAGGCATCGATGACGTCTTGCGGAGTGCCTTGGCGGTCCCAGTCCTCCTTGCCGCTCCACCCCGCGGCGAACAGGCGTGCCCCGTCCGGGTGGTAGATCACGTGGGTGCCGTAGGTCACGTTGTAGTCGATCGTCGCCGAGCCGATGACGACCGCTCCGGGGAAGCGCTCGGCCAGCTCGTCCGCCTGCTCCGCGAGAGGGAAGGTCCCCCCGGTGAACACCAGGGCGGGATCGTTGATCTCGGTCACCGTTCCCCAGCACCCGACACTGACCCGGTCGAGGTCCGCGCGGGTGGCGAAGGGAAGCCGCTCGGTCGCCTCGATCCGGTCAACCTCCTCCACCACCGTGTCGATGGTGCCCAAGGCGGTGGCGAACTCTCGCGCCCGTGCCGGGTCATGAGCGGGCAGAACCCCTCCGCCGGTGGGGAAGGGCCGCTCGATGAGGGTGAGCCTGAACTCCCCGTGCTGCGCGACGCACTGCTCCGGCGGGCACTCCCAGAAGTCGTTCTCAGTCATCGGATTACCTCCGCGGCCATCAGGAAGGATCACGGCGCGGGCCGTGAGAATCCCCTCCCTCGAGGGAGGAGAGCGTCAAGGGCGCCACGAGGGTGAGGGCCCTTGACGGACCGTCGCGGCGGGGAGTGCGGGACGGTCCGGCCGACCTCCCTTGCGGGGGTGGCCCTGGGAACGCCCCGTACCGGGCGGTCTCAGCGCGGGTGCGCCAGCCTCTTGGCGATCTTCCGTGCGTCCAGGGCCAGTTCGCGGAACATGCCGCTGATCGGGTTGGTGAACCCGGTGAAGTACAGGCCGGGGGCCTTCTTGGGGGGTGCGGGCGCCGTGCGCCACCGGCCGGCCCCGGGCGTCCAGGACGCCGAGGTGGCCGACCAGGCTCTCCAGGGCCCGGTGGTAGCCCGTCGCCGCGATGACCGCGTCCGGGGTGATCCGGCCCCCGTCGGCCAGCACCACCGCGTCCTCGTCGAACGACTCGACGGCTGCCACCGGTACCACCCGGCCGTCCTTCACCGCGTCGATCAGTCCCACGTCCTGCACCGGGATGGCGCCGTCCCTGACCCGTGAGTACAGGCCGGTGTCGGGGCGCGGGAGCCCCTGTGCGGCGAGGTCGGGCACGGCGATCCGGGCCATCAGCCCCCCGGCCCGGTCGACGAGACGGACCGGCAGCCTGCGTACCAGGATGCCGGTCGCCTGGGCGGGCCAGCCGGCGGTCGAGCGGCGCACGATGTGCGGCACGGTGCGCACGGCGATCCGTACCCGGGACGCCCCGCCCTCCACCAGGTCGACGGCGATCTCCGCACCCGTGTTGCCGATGCCGACGACGAGGACGTCCCGGCCCGCGTACGGGCCCGGATTGCGGTATTCGGAGGCGTGCACGAGGTCGCCGGTGAAGGTGTCGCGCCCGGACCAGTCGGGGATGCGCGGGGTGTGGTTGTAGCCGGTGGCGACGACGACGGCCCGGCCGGTCAGCATCCGGCCACCGGTCGCGGTCAGCTGCCAGCCGGCGCCGTCCGGGGCCCGGTCGATCCGGGACACCTCGACGCCCGTCACCACTTCCAGCTCGTGGTGCTCGACGTACTTCTCCAGATAGCGCACCACATCGTCCCTGGCCACCCAGCGTCCGAACCGGCGCGGCATCGCGAGCCCCGGCAGCGCGGACCGGCGCCGGGTCGTGTGGAGGTGGAGCCGGTCGTAGTGGCGGCGCCAGGACGCCCCCACGTTCTCGGACCTCTCCAGCACGACCGCTCGTACCCCCCGCTCACGCAGGGCCGCGGCGGCGGCGAGACCGCCCGGGCCGGCGCCGATGACGTATACGGGCCGGTCCTCGGTGAGGTCGGTGGGGGCCGGGGCGGTGCCACCGGCGGTCAGTGCGCTGTCGGGCATGGTTCGGAGCGTAATCGCGCACGTGCTTGATGGGTCTCGGTCAAGAGGGGAATCGATTGCGAATTGATCACTGGTGCGCGCTCCTGAGCGCCTCGGCCGGCCAGTTGATTGCGCACGCCTCTTGCGGCAGCCCTCGCCATCAGGTGAACTGACGTACCGTCAGATTCTGGTTCCAGTGAGCGGGAGACCCATGCAGACGATCTGGCTCGGTGGCGCCGAGTGGCTCGCCGTCCTCCGGATAGGCCTCGGCCTGTGGTGGCTGGAGAGCTGGCGGCACAAGGACAAGAAGGGGTGGTTCGAGCGCGGTACGGGCATCGCCTGGGCCGCCGACGTCGCGGGCAGGCACCGGTGGGCGGCCGTACACACGGGCTTCCGGCGGATCGTCGCCCCGCGTCCCAAGGCCATGGCCTACCTCGTCGTGTACGCCGAACTTGCCCTGGGCCTCGGCCTGATCGCCGGATTCCTCACCCCCGTCGCGCTGGCCGCGGGACTCCTCCTCAACCTTCTCTATCTCGTGCTGATGATCCACGACTGGGCCGAGCAGGGGCAGAACGCGATGATGGCGCTCATCTCGCTCGTCGCCTTGTTCGCGATGTCCTGGCAGACCTGGTCCCTCGACGAAGCGATCGGACTCTTCCTGTGACCACGGCAGCGTTACGTTTCGACCTCCCCGAGCCCGATGCCTTCACCCGCCCCTACTGGGACGCCGCCGCCCAGGGGCAGTTGCTGCTGCGCCGCTGCCGCGCATGCGGGCGCGCACACCACTACCCGCGCGAGTTCTGCCCGCACTGCTGGAGCGAGGACGTCACCTGGGAGCGGGCGAGCGGAGACGCCACGCTCTACACCTGGTCCGTCGTCCACCGCAACGACCTGCCGCCGTTCGGCGCCCGGGTCCCGTACGTCGCCGCCGTGGTCGACCTGGCCGAGGGGCCGCGGATGATGACGGAGATCGTGGGATGTGAGGAATCCGGCCTCGCCATCGGTATGGCGCTGCGGGTGGTCTTCCGGCGGGAGGAGGGGGAAGAGGCCGTTCCGGTCTTCCACCCCGGAGACCGCTGAGGTTCCTGAGGCTGCTGAGTGCGTTTTGCACGTGCTGGTCGCAGCCACTCGTTGATGACTGCGACCAGCACATCGAGATCCACTTCTGGAACGCGCGAACGCGCGAACGCGCGAACGCGCGAACGCGCCCTAGTTCCGCTGTGCCGGCCCGAGGGTGGGTGGCCTCTGGTGGTCCCCGGCGGGGCCGACGTCGCCGCTCTCCCATCCGGGGTTGTAGGCGCAGGGCACGGTGGCGCCGCCGGTGAAGTACTCCCGGTCCGGGTACCAGGCGAAGGACATCCGCTCGGCCCCGTCGTCCCGCTGGACGAACAGGTCCCAGTCCTTGCCCTTCGCGCCCTCACGGTAGGACGTGACCTCCCAGCCGTTGTCCTTGAGGTGCTGGTGCAGCCGGCGGAGGCCGGAGACGGCCCGGCTCGCGGGCACGTGGTCCAGCGCCCAGCTGTGGCTCATCCGGTAGGCGCCGTCGACGGTCTTGTCCTCCAGCCCCAGCAGGCCACCGTCGTAGCAGAAGTCGGAGCTGAACGTGTTCTCCGTGCTGACGCCGATGTCCTTGACGCCTGGTTCCACGGTGCGCGTGAACCCCGCGACGTCGTACGCCTCCTGGGAACGCTGGAAGGCGCGGCCGGCCATGTCCTCGGGCGTGACGCGGGGAAAGTCCGTCGACCCCGATGAGCCCCCTGCGAGCGGGACGACCAGAACGAGAACGAGTACGACGACGAGCGCGGCGCAGCCACATCCGAGGGCCCCGAGGACGGAAGAGGGGGACCTGGACCCGGTCGGGGCGGGGGTGGTGTCGGTGGGTACGGTCTCCTCGGGCATACGGGGACGGTATGCCGACGGCGGAGCGCGGCGGATGGGTGCGATCACCCGGCAAGGAGTAGGTAGGCGTACTCAGTTGATCCGCGTTCGTATGCTCGAAGGACGACGGCTTGAGAAGCTGGGCCCGGCGCGAGTCGGTGCGACTCAGGACTCGATGCTGCGCAGCTTGCGGCGTTCGCGGAAGTTCGGGTGGCGGACGACCACACCGCCCATGCCGCAGGAGCCCGTCAGCCGGAGGAGCGGGGCGCCGGGCGTTCTCTTGTCCATGGTCCTGTCCTTCAGGCCGCCGAGGCCGTGATCCAGGTTGTCGGTGTGCACGGTCCAGCCCTCCGGGATCACGATCTTCACCCCGGCCATCTCTCCGCGCACTTCCAGCGCGATCTCGCGCAGTCGGCACTCGGCGCGGGTGAAGTCGATCCGGACGCCGCCGATGCCGCCCTGGGCGCGTATCACCGGGGGGACCTTCCAGACGCCCGAGCGCGTCACGCCGTGCATGCCGCCCTTGAGGACCAGCGGCTCACCCGTCGCCACCTCGATGGGGACCAGATCCTCGGTGAGGGGTGCCAGTTCGGCGTAGGTCTTGGCGGACAGCGCCAGCCCGAGCCGGGTGTCCAGCTCGTCCATGTCGATGCGGCCCTCGGCCGCCGCCTCCCGCAACTGCTCGACCACCGCCTCGCGATCGGCATCCGAAGCGCGCATACGGTCGGCGGAACGGGAGGGCTCAGCAGTCATGGAAACGATGATACGGGCGGGTGCGACGCCGGGCCCCTGTCATCGGCCCTCCCCGCGTCACAGCCCCGGCGCCCCCCATACCGGGAACCACCGGGCCAGGTCCTTCTCCATCCGCAGGTCGTCCCCGAGCACCGCCCTGACCTGCAACTCCAGCTGGTTGTCCCGCTTCTCGGCACCGCCAGGCACCGGCGCGAACGGATAGAACGTGCCGCGCTTGTAGAGGTAGACCAGGGCCAGCGGACGGTCCCGCGCGTCCCGGAAGCCGATCAGGGAGCAGAGCAGCTGCGGCCCGAAGCCACCGTCCTGGAGCAGGGTGTTGACCGCGTGCAGGTCGTTGACCAGGGAAGCGGTGTCCTCGGCCGGCTGACGTGCGAGCAGCCAGGTGTAGCCGTACGTGTCCTGGCTGAATTCCACCGGGATGCCACCCCGGTCCGTGTCGGCGTCGAGCAGCTCGCGTACGTCCTGCTGGATGCGGGCGAAGGTGCCGCCTTCGGCGCCGGCGAAGCAGACCGAGCCGAGACCGGTGGGCTCGAACCCGGCGCCCGCCTGGAGGGTGAGGGCGGCCGAGGGCACCGCGAAGAGCTGGTCGAGGTCGGGGCGGACCGGTTTGCTGCGGCCCAGGATGGTGTCGAGAAGACCCATGGACGCTCCTCAGGGGCGGTCGAGGTCGGCGGAGATGCGGGCCAGCTGGTCGAGACGCTGTTCGAGAGTCGGGTGGGAGGAGAGCAGCCGGCTCAGGCTCTCCTTGGAGGAGAACGCGGGGACGAAGTAGAAGGCGTTGTACGGCTCCGCCTTGCGCAGGTCCTCGGTCGGGATGCGCGCCATCTGACCGCTCACCTTCGTGAGGGCGGAGGCGAGCGCCGAGGGGCGGCCGGTGAGCAGGGCGGCGGCGCGGTCGGCGGAGAGCTCGCGGTAACGCGAGAGCAGCCGGGTGAGCAGGAAGCTCAGGGCGTACACGACCGCGCTGATCAGCGGGATCAGCATGACCACGATGCCGACGGGGTCGTTGCTCCGGCTGCTGCGGGAGAGGCCGCCCCACAGGGCGACGCGGGTGATGATCCCGGCGAGCACACCGAGGAACGAGGCGATCGTCATGACGGCCACGTCGCGGTGCGCGACGTGCGACATCTCGTGCGCGAGCACGCCCTCCAGCTCCTCCGGTTTCAGTCTGCGGAGCAGACCGGTGGTGGCGCAGACGAGGGCGGTCTTCTCGCTCCGGCCGGTGGCGAAGGCGTTCGGGACATCGCTCTGGGCGATCGCCACCCTTGGCTTGGGCATGTCGGCCAGCGCGCAGATCCGGTCGACGGTGCCGTGCAGTTCCGGCGCCTCCTCGGGGGTCACTTCCCGGGCGCCCATGCTGAAGGCCGCGATGCGGTCGCTGAACCAGAACTGTGCGATGAAGAGTGCGCCGGTGAAGATCAGAATGATCGGCCAGGCGCCGCGCAGCACCGCGAGCAGCACGCCGACCAGGACCACGTACAGCAGGCCGATCAGGAACATGGTGGTCACCATGCGCGTGGTCAGACCGCGGTCCGCGGCGTAACGGGAACGGGTTCGGCTCATCGGTGCCTCCAGCCCTCATCGGGACCTGTCTCCGCCTGTCTCCCATAGTGCCCCTTCACTGTTGAAACCGAATAAGACAGAGCGGGACGGCCGATATCAGGATTCTGTGGTGGCTGCCCTCCCTACGGCCAGAGCAGTTCGCGCATCCAGTCCGTGCCTTCCCGGCGGTAGCGCAGCCGTACGTGCCTGCGCCGCGCGTCGCCCTGGAAGAACTCGACCTCCCGCGGCTCGACCACGTACCGCGTCCAGCTCGCGACCTCGGCGTCCGGCTCGGCCTGCGCCCGCTCCCAGGCGGCGTCGGCGGCCCGGGTCAGTTCCGCCTGTGAGCCGAGCACCTCGCTCTGTGAGCCGGTCAGCGCCGATGCGAGCGCCCCGGTCGAGCGGGCGTGCAGGTCGGCCAGGCTCTCCGCCCGGCTCGTCTCGGTGACCGGCCCCCGTACCCGTACCTGCCGGCCCTGTACCGGCCAGTAGAAGCCGAGCGCGGCGTACGGGTGGTCGGCGAGCTGGCGGCCCTTCGTGCTGGTGCGGTGCGTGGCGAAGTGCCAGCCGCGCTCGTCCGCGTCGTGCAGCATCAGCGTCCGCACGTCGGGCCGGCCGGCGGCGTCGACGGTGGCCAGCGACATCGTGTGCGGCTCGGCCTGCCCGGCGGCCACCGCCTCGGCGAACCAGGCGTGGAAGAGGGGGAGCGGGGCGGGGGGTGCGCCGGCCGGGTCGAACGCGGGAAGCTCCACGTCCCAGACGCGCTGGGCGTGGAGCAGGTCCAGGAAGCTCTGCCGCGCGTCGCTCTGCCGCGCGTCGCTCTGCCGCGCGTCGCTCTGCCGCGCGCCGGACTTCGGTGCGTCGGTCTTCTGCGCTTTGGGATTCTGCGCGTTGGTTTTCTGTACGTCGCTCATGGCCCCATTGCAGCGCATGGGGTCCCGCCCGGGACCTCACCCCCGTCCCAGCACCACCGTGCCCGACGAGCAGAACCAGCCGCCCGTCCCCGACGCCACCGCCAGCTCCGGCAGCCGGCCGCCGGCCCTGCGCACCTGGCGATCGCCCGCCTCGCCGCGCAGCTGCCGTACCGCCTCCACCAGCAGGAACAGCCCGCGCATCCCGGGATGGCAGGCGGACAGGCCGCCGCCGTCCGTGTTGACCGGCAGCTCGCCCGTCAGGCCGGTCCGGCCCTTCTCCACGAACGCGCCGCCCTCGCCCTTCGCGCAGAAACCGAGGTCCTCCAGCGTCACCAGCGTCATATAGGTGAACGCGTCGTAGATCTCGGCGAGGTCGATGTCGCCCGGCCGCACCCCGGCCCGGTCGAACGCCAGCCGGCCGGAGACCGCCGCGGGGGAGACCGTGAAGTCGTCCCACTCGGACATCGTGGAGTGCGAGACGTGCTCACCGGCACCGAGGATCCACACCGGTTCCTTCGCCGTGTCCGGCACGTACTCCTCGGCGGCCAGCAGCACCGCGCAGCCGCCGTCGCTGCGGATGCAGCAGTGCAGCTTGGTGAACGGGTCCGCGATCACCGGCCCCGACAGCACGTCGTCCACGGTGATCGCATCACGGAACATCGCGTCCGGGTTGGCCGCCGCGTTCGCCCGCGCCTGGACCGCCACCTCGGCGAGCTGCTCCAGTGTCGTCCCGTACTCGTGCATATGGCGGCGGGCGGCCATCGCGTACTTGGCGATCAACGAGTGCCCGTACGGCACCTCGAACTGGAGCGGGCCGCGCGCCCCGAAGGAGAGGTTGGACGTCCGGCGGCCCGCCTTGATGTCCGCCCGGGCCGTCGACCCGTACACCAGCAGTACGGCATTGGCGTGCCCGGCGGCGACGGCGTCCGCCGCATGGGCCGCCATCACCTCCCAGGTCGAGCCGCCGACCGCGGTGGAATCCACCCAGGTGGGTCTCAGCCCCAGATACTCGGCGACCTCGACCGGAGCGAGCGTGCCGAGCCCGGCGGAGGCGAAACCGTCGACGACGGACCGGTCCAGCCCCGAATCGGCCAGGGCCCGGCGGGCGGCCTGGGCGTGCAGGGCATACGGCGTGGCCTCGTCGACGCGTCCGCAGTCGGCGAGGGATATGCCGACGACAGCGACCTTGCGGTGGGAAGAAGGCATGAATCTGACGGTACATCAGATAAGTGCCGAGCGGACCGCCGAGTGGGCCTCGGAGTGGGGCGCGGGGCGGGGTGCCGGGTGGGCTGCCGACGTGCGTGGCTCTGGGCATCTCGGAGATTCACCCCTAGCATGACGGACCGTCAGATCAGAGGCCGAACGCCCCTGAGGAGAAGGAGCCCGACGATGGATGCCGCCTTCACCGCGGAACAGGACGAGATCCGCCGCGCCCTGCGCGAACTGCTCGCCGAACACGGCGGACCCGACGACGTCCCGAGCGCCGCGCGGACCGCCGACGGGTACGACGCGGCCCTGTGGCGGCAGCTCGCCCAGGACCTCGGGCTGCCCGGACTCGCCCTCCCCCAGGAGTACGGGGGCGTCGGCCGCGGCCTCGCCGACCTCGCCGTCGCCTGCGAGGAGACCGGCCGCGCGCTGCTGCCGTCACCCCTGATCGCCACCGCCGCGCTCGCCGCGCCCCTGATCGCCGCGCTCGGCACCGGGGCCCAGCGCGCCGCCCTGCTGCCGCGCATCGCCGCCGGGGAACTGACCGCGACGCCGGCCGTCCCCGGCGGCTCGCTCGGCACCGCGCTCGGCCTCACCGGTGACCCGACCGGCGGCGCCTGGGCGGGTGGCGGCCGGGCGGGCGGCGTCCAGGCGAGGCCGGTCGGCGGCGGGGCGGGCTGGCGGCTGTACGGGGAGGCCGACCAGGTCCTCGACGGGCACAGCGCGGGGCTCCTCCTGGTCGCGGCCCATGCCGGCGGCTTCCCGCGCAGCCGTACGCTCCTCTTCCTGGTCCGCCCGGACACGGCGGCCGGAGTCGTCCGCACCCGCCGGACCTCGTTGGACGAGACCCGCCCGCTGGCCCGCGTGGAACTCCGCGACACCGAGGCCGAGCTGCTCGGCGCGGACGACACCGCGGACGTGACCGGCGCCCTCGCGGCAGTCGGACACGGGGCCGCCGCCGTGCTCGCGGCGGAGGCGGTGGGGGCGGCGGCGGGCGCACTGGAGCGGACCGTCGAATACGTCGAGGCGCGCGAACAGTTCGGCCGGGCGCTCGGCTCCTTCCAGGCCGTGAAGCACCGTCTCGCGGATCTGTACGTACGGGTGCAGGCGGCCCGTTCCGCCGCGTACTACGCGGCCTGGGACCCGGCCACGGCCGGGGGGCTCGCTCTCGCCCAGGCCCTGGAGACGCTGCGGATCACCACCGCCGAGGCCGTCCAGCTGCCCGGCGGGAACGGCTTCACCTGGGAACACGAGGCACATCTGTACGTCAAGCGGGCCGCCGCCGATGAACTGCTCTTCGGTCCCGTCCACCGGCTCCGCGACCATGCGGCGCAGCGGGCCGGGCTCTTCGCCGCCCCGGAACCGGCCGCCCCGAAACCGGTCACCCCGGGCCCGGCCGGGCAGGTGGCGGTCTGATGGCGCCCGGCGTCCGGCTGATCCAGAAGGTCTCCTCGACCCGCACGTTCGCGAGGATCGCCCCGCATGTCGTGCCCGCCATGGACCGTACGGTGCACCGGCTCACGCGCGGCAAGGTGCTGCTCAGCGCCCGGATGCTGCCGGGACTGATCCTGACGGTGCCGGGCGCGAGGAGCGGGCAGCTCAGGACCACTCCGCTGGCCTGCATGCCGGAGCGAGGGCCGGAGCCCGGACGGGGCAACGGGGCGGAGCAGAGCTGGATCCTGGTCGGCAGCAACTTCGGCCGTACGGGGCACCCGGCCTGGACCGCGAATCTGCTGGCCGGTCCCGACGCGGCCGTCGTCAACTGGAAGGGCCGGGACATTCCGGTGCGCGCCACGCTGCTGAAGGGTGCCGAACGGGAGGCGGTGTGGCAGACGGCGCTGAAGTTCTGGCCGCCGTACGCGGCATACCAGGCGCGGGTCGAGCGGGAGATCAGGCTCTTCAGGCTGGAACGGCGGGACGGTGCCACGACCTGAGACGGCCGGACGCAGCGGCCCGAGGCGGCCGGACGGGGCCTTACGCGGCCGGAGGCGGAATCGGTGCGCCGGACTCGACGGCTCGGAATCGGTGCGCGAACACCGTGTGCGGGAGCGGCCGTTGGGGCGATCACCGGAACGGTCCGGGTGCGCCGACGGCGGACCACCTGCGTGGTCCGCCGTCGGAGAGACAGGACCTGGGGCGCCCGGAATCACCGCGCGGTGCCCAGTACGGGGAAGGGGCCCGACGCGGCGCTACTTCGTAGGCTTCCTGCCGGTGATGCCCAGATGCACCAACAGTGCGAGATTCGGCTTGAGTTCGGCCTGCTTGACGCCCCAGGTCGTGAAGCCCTTCTGGTGCGAGGCGACCGCGGCCAGCATCGCGACCAGCGAGCCCGCCATCGCGGCGGCGCTCACGTCCTTGTCGACCTTGCCCTTGGCCTGGAGCTCCTTCACCGAATCAGTGAGGGAGTTGGTGACCGAGTTCAGGATCTTCATGCGGATCTTGTAGAACCGTTTGTCGCCCTCGGCCGCTCCGAGGTCGACCACGCGCAGGATCGCGTCGTGATGTCGCCAGAAGTCGAGGAATCCCTCGACGAGTTCTTCGGCGGTCTGCCAGCCGCCCTTGCCGACCCAGGAGCGGCCTGCGACCAGTTCGGTCAACCCGGCACCCTCCTTGGCCATTTCTTCGGCGATTTCGAGGACGGCGCCCTCGACGTCGGGGAAGTATTGGTAGAACGTCGCGGGTGAAGTCCCCGCCTTCCGGGCCACGTCGATGACTTTGACGTCCCGGTACGGCGAGGAACTGAGCATCTCGCTGAGGCAGTCGAGCAGCTTCTGCCGCGTCGCCTGTCCGCGTCGACCGGCCACGCGGCCGTCGACGGTGCGTACTTGTCCTGTCATGCCGTCAGCTTACCGAGGGGGGGTCGGAGCGCGATTCGGCCGACTGCAAATGGGGAGCGCCGCAGACGGGGTGGGGGGAGTGGCCGGATATCGACGCATGCGCCCCACGGGGCGATAAGTCTTATCAACAGCCTGTGGATAACTTCCGTGGATAACTTTCCGTGACGCCGTGAGCAAGGAAGTCCCCTGTCGAAAATCAGTTCGATGTGGATGGGTCGGGGCGCGGTGCGTGCCGCCGCCGGTTACGTTTGCCGTGACGAGCGTCACTCGCCGCGTACGACCGTGACGGAAGGACCCGGGCCCATGGCCGCATTCGCGCAATCCGCGCCGTGCTGGGTGGATGTGCAGCTCCCCGACCTCGAAGCGGGCAAGCGCTTCTACGGCGAGCTGTTCGGCTGGACCTTCCGGGCCGGCGACGGCCCGTACGCGGACGCCTTCAGCGACGGGAAGCTCGTCGCCGCACTCGCCGCCAAGCAGGACGGCCGGATGCCCACCGCGTGGGGCGTCTACTTCGCCACCGACGACATCGTCGCGACCGTCGCCCGGATCAGGGAGGCCGGCGGCCAGGTGATCACCGACCCCGTGCGGGCCGGCCGGGCCGGAGTGCTCGCCCAGGCGGCCGACCCCGGCGGAGCGGTCTTCGGGCTCTGGCAGGCCGGTGAACGCGAAGGCTTCCAGAAGCAGAACGAACCGGTTTCCTTCTGCTGGACCGAGGTGTACACCCGCGAGAAGGACCGCGTCGACGCCTTCTACGAGGAGGTCTTCGGCTTCCAGGGCACCGACCTCGACACCTCGGGCGCCTCCGAGCCCGGCGCCTCCGAGCCCGGCGCCCCCGAGCCGCGCGCCTCCGAGCCCCGCGCCCCCGAGCCGCGCGCCTCCGAGCCAGGCACCCCTGAACCTCGCGCCCCCGAGCCCGGCGCCTCCGAGCCCGGCGCCTCCGAGCCCGGCGCCTCCGAGCCCGGCGCCTCCGAGCCCGGCCTCGACTTCCGCATGTGGTCCCCGGCGGGCACCGAACCGGGACCGGACACCGCGATCGGCGGGCGCAGCGTCATCACCGACGCCTTCCCGGCCGAGATGCCCAGCTACTTCCTGAGCTACTTCGCCGTCGCGGACTGCAACGCCACCGCCGGACACGCCGTACGCCTCGGCGGCCGCATCTCCGCGCCGCCCTTCGACATCCCGTTCGGACGGATGGCGGTCCTCCAGGACGACCAGGGTGCCGTGTTCGCCGTACTTCAGCCCCCTGTGTCCGGGAAGAGGGCAGAGTGAGCTATGACACCCCGGTCGGCCCCCGGGTTCGCAACCAGGGCCTCAGCCAGGAACAATCGGGGTGCGCACCGCCGGGTGGTGCCCAGTGGTGAGACGCCGTACAGGGCGGGTTTTCGCGGGCTTCTGTTCCTGAGGCCCGTACGGGGAGGTGGCAGGGCAAGTGGTGGAGCAGCTGACGCAGCACGACCCGAGAAGGATCGGCCCGTTCGAGGTGCTGGGACGGCTCGGGGCCGGTGGCATGGGGCTGGTCTATCTCGCCCGCTCGGCTTCGGGCCGGCGGGTGGCGATCAAGACGGTACGTACGGAGCTCGCCGAGGACCAGCTGTTCCGGGTCCGCTTCACGCGTGAGGTGGAGGCCGCCCGGGCCGTCAGCGGCTTCTACACGGCCGCGGTGGTGGACGCCGATCCGAGGGCCGCCGTGCCGTGGCTGGCCACCGCCTATGTGCCCGCACCGTCGCTCGAGGAGATAGTGAATGAGTGCGGGCCCATGCCGGTCCAGGCGGTGCGCTGGCTGGCCGCCGGTATCGCCGAGGCGCTCCAGTCGATCCACGGTGCGGGCCTCGTCCACCGCGACATGAAGCCGTCGAACGTGCTCGTCGTCGAGGACGGCCCGCGGGTGATCGACTTCGGGATCGCGTCCGGGGTCTCCAACACCCGGCTGACCATGACGAACGTCGCCGTCGGCACGCCCGCGTACATGTCGCCCGAGCAGGCGCGGGACTCGCGCAGCGTCACCGGCGCCAGCGATGTCTTCTCGCTCGGCTCGACGCTGGTCTTCGCCGCCACCGGCCATGCGCCGTTCCACGGCGCCAACCCCGTCGAGACGGTCTTCATGCTGCTGCGCGAGGGCCCCGACCTGGAGGGCCTGCCCGACGAACTGCGGCCGCTGATCGAATCCTGCATGCAGATGGACGCCGGGCTGCGGCCCACCCCCGCCGACCTGCAGGCCCAGCTCGCCCCGCACCTCTTCGCCTCCGGCGGCGACGACAGCGGTACGGCCTCGGCCTGGCTGCCCACCTCCGCGACCGCGATGATCGAGCAGCGCCGCGGCGGCGGCCGCAAGGCCGCGGCTCCCTCTCCGGCGCCCGCGCCCGCCCCGGCCCCCGTGCCGCCGCCGCAGCAGCAGCCGCCCGGCGCCGACCGGGGCCCCGCCTGGCGCAGCGGCGCGGACCTGCGCTCCCCGGCCGCCGCTGCGGCCCAGCTGTCCGACGGGGGCGGTCCGGTGCGGCTGCCCGGAGCGAAGGTGCCGATCGGCCCCGGCCCGCGCGCCCAGGACGTCCGGGCCGCCGCCACGGCCACCGCGGACGCCGGCCCCGCGACCGGCTGGGTGCGCCCGCCCGCCGGGGTGAACGGCGCGGCCCCCGCCGCCCCGCCCGCCCCCCTGCCCGGACCCGCGCACGCCCCCGAGTCCGCGCCCCCGGACCCGGACCGCTGGCGGCCCTGGCGGTTCCGGATGTCCAACGACGTCTGGGGGACGCCCGTCGTCGCCGGGGACCTCCTCTACGTCACGTCGTTCGAGGTGCACGCCCTGGACGTCGGCAACGGACGGCGCCAGTTCAAGACCCGGGACGTGGCCTGGGTGATGGCCGTCGAGGGCGGCCGTATCCACGCCTCCGACGGGCCGTCCCTGTACGCCCTGGACGCGGCGACCGGCGCCGAACGGTGGCGGCTGCAGACCGACGCCTGGGTGTACTCCCTCAAGGCCGACCGCGGCACCGTCGTCACCGGCACCCGGGGCGGGGGCGTCCAGGCCTGGGAGGCGTCCACGGGCGAGAAGCTGTGGGAGAGCGGCGGCGTACAGACCGACTTCGAGACGCCGGAGGCCGGGCCCGTGATCCACGACGGCACGGTCTACCTCTGGCAGGACGCCCGGCTGCGCGCGGTCGACGCCCGTACCGGCATCGAGCGCTGGTCGTACCCCATCGGCGACGCCACCTCCTGCGGCGGAGTGCCGGTCCGGGTGACCTCGGCGGCGGACGGCTTCGTGTACGTCAGCGCCGGGGCCCGGGTCCTGGCCGTCGACACGGTGTCCGGCCATGTCCGCTGGCACTTCGAGTCGCCCGCGGTCTTCCTCTCCCCGCCCGCGTTCGCGCCGGGGCCCGCCGTCACCGGCGGCGGTGTGTACCTGGCCGACTACCTCGGCACGGTGTACGCGCTCGACGCCGCGACCGGCAAGGACCGCTGGCGCATCGCAACGGAGGCCCGGCAGTCGATCGAACCGGTCCTGGTGGCGGCCGGGAACGTCCACGTCGGCAGCGGCAGCGCCCTGTACACGCTCGACGCGGTCACCGGCACCCCGAAGTGGCGGTTCGCGGCGGGCGGCGAGGTGGTGGGGGCCCCGGTGGTCGCCGACGGCCGGGTCCACTTCGGCTCCGCCGACCACGTCCTGTACACCCTGGACGCGGCGGGCGGCCAGCTCCGCTGGAAGCTCGCGACGGGCGGCGAGATCACGGGCTCGCCGGTCGCCCGGGGCGGTGTCGTGTACGCGTGCAGCAAGGACCGCTGCGTGTACGCGCTGGACGCGCTGAAGGGCACCGGCACGGGCAACCGCGCCCGGGCATAGCGCCTCGGGGCGTCGTGCGCCTCAGGGGCGCGGGGGCCGGTGAGTGTCAGGGCCCTCGTCCGGCAGGGAGGGGTGCGGCGCCGTGTCCTGGTCCTCCGGCCGGCCCCTCGTCCGCGGGCCCTCCGGAGGCGGCCCCGTGTACAGGTCCGGCTCGGGCTCCGGCAACGGACTCGTCTGCACCGAAGGCCCCGGCTCCTGCGTCGGCGGCCACGTGTCCGGGTTCTCCGAACCGGGCGCGGCGTACGGCTGGTCATGACCCCCGCCGACAGGCCGCCGCCCGCCACCGCGCCGTCCCGACATCACCGACGCGCCCAGCAGCATCAGTACCGCGCCCGCCGTCGCGTCCGCCACTCCCCACCGCAGCCCGGAACCGTCGCCCGAGACCGTCAGACTGCCCACCGCCTCCCCCTGGCGCACCATCCACAGCACGGTGAACCCGAGCGTCACCGCACCCGCGGCCGCCACCAGCAGCCGCGACCGCAGCACGACGCCGACCACCGTCAGCAGAGCGGCGAAGAGGAAGACGAGCAGGATCGAACCCAGCGGTCCGGGCCGGCTGCCGGTGATACCGGTGAACAGCTCGTCGATCCGGTAGTGACGCCCGAGACGGCCGTCGTACCAGTGACGGAAGGGGCTCAGCACGGCGGCCGCCGCTCCCAGGAGAGCGAGGAAGGAGCCGAGGACGTTGCGGATCACCATCGGCCTCCTGCCTGTGCGCGGACCGGCGTCACGGGTCTGTACCGCTACCGCCCCCGACGCTACGCCTGGCCTCTGACCGCCGCATCCTTGCGCTACGGTGTCGCGCGGTCGTTCGACACAGGCAGAAGTCCGACAGCAGCAGAAGAGCTCGACACCAGCAGAGACGGACAACAACTCAAGGGGGGCTGCATCGATGATGCGGCAGCACATAAAGCTTTCCGCGGTACTGGTCGTGGTGGTACTCGCACTCACCGGCTTCTCGACCTCCAGCCACGGCGGCCGAAGCGGCAAGAGCAAGGGGTCGAGCGGCAGCGGGGGCGGCTGCTCCAACTCCAAGAAGAGCAACAGCGGCTACCACCGCAGCGACTACGACAACAACAACGACGACTACGACTCGTCGAGCGGCTCCTCCGGCAACGCCGGCTACGAGACGCCGGCCCCGAGCGCCTCGGACGCGCCCCAGGCGTACGTCGTCCGCTGCGCCCAGCCCCGCAAGGGCAAGCGCAAGGCCGTCACCACCTCCACCGTCAGGCTCACGGCGGAGGCCCTCGGCTCACACACGTACGACGTCGACGTGGCCTTCCTCGACGCGCAGGGCAACACCATCGACCGCGGGGAGGCGAGCGTGGCGGCCGAGGGCGGCGAGACGAAGACCGTCTCCGTACGGATGGACAGCCCGCGCAAGGTCTCCAAGGTGAAGACGTGCCGGGTGGAGGCCGAGCTGAGTTACTGACCTCAGCGCAGCCGGAAGCCGCTGCCGCCCCGCCCCCGGAACAACTCGGCCTGCCGCTCCGGTGCCAGGTTCCCGAGCGCGATCAGGTGCGGGGCGTGCGCCATGGCCTGCGCCCTGGCCGCCTCCTTCGCGGACCACACCGCCCGAACCGTCCCCTGGACACCATCCGTCGGGTACGAGGCGATCACCGCCGCCGCCCGCAGCGCCGCCGCCACGGCGCCGCCGGCCGCCGTCACCTCACTGACCAGCCCGGTCTCGTACGCCCGCCGGGCCGTGACCCGTTCGGCCGTACCCATCAGGGACATCCGGGCCACCTCGCCGAACGGCATCCGCTGCGCCATGGAGATCGCCTCGTACGCGCTGACCATGCCGTACGTGGTGTGCGGGTCGAAGAACGTCGCCTCCTCGGACGCGATGACGAACTCCGCCTCGCCCAGCAGATAGAACGCCCCGCCGCAGGCCATCCCCTCCACGGCCGCGATCACCGGCTTCCACAGGTCGTTCGCCTTCGGCCCGATCGCGATCAGCGGATCGTCGATCGTGTACGGGGACGAGGGCTGCGGCACCGTCACGCCCCGGTCGATCCCCGTACAGAAGGCCCGGCCGCCCGCACCGGTGACGACGACGGCCCGCACCCCGTCGTCGAAGCGGAACGCCCGCCAGGCGGCGGCCAGTTCGACGGCCGTAGCCAGGTCGATCGCATTGTGCTTCTCGGGCCGGTCGAGGGTGACGAGCGCGACCCCGGTCTCCTGGTCCGTCTCCGTCCGCAGCGCCATCGCCGGTCACCTCTCCAGCAGCCAGCGCACCAGCGTCACCCCGGACCGGGACGGGCAGAACACCGCCCGCACCGGCGCCCCGATCCGCAGCCGCCCCGGATCGACCGAGTCCAGCGGGGCATCCGGACCGCTCACCACGTTCCCGACCAGCCGGATCTCCGGGGCGTCGGCCAGCTCGACCACGACGGCGTTGTACGGGGCCTGCGCGGCGTACGCGGGCAGCAGCGGCGGATGCGGCAGCACGTACGACCAGATGCGGCCGCGTCCGCTCATCGGCCGCCACTCGCTCGCGAAGGACTGACAGCGCGGGCAGCACGGCCGGGGCGGGAAGCGGAGCCGTCCGCACTCCGGGGCGGCGCACGCCTGGACGCGGAGTTCGCCGCGGGCCGCGTACTCCCAGAAGGGGGCGCCGTCCTCGTCCACGACCGGCATCAGCAGAGCATCCGTTTCAGCACCCATGTCGGCTCCTCAACTCCTCAGCAGTACGGCGGAGGTGGGCACACCTTCCCCGGCGGTGACCAGGCACGTTCCGGCGTCCGGGACCTGGGCGGTGGAGACGCCGCGCAGCTGCTTCACGCCCTCGTTGATCAGGTTGAAGCCATGCACATACGCCTCGCTGAGCCCGCCGCCGCCGGTATTGATCGGCAGCCGCCCGCCGCTCTCCAGCGCCCCGCCCTCGGTGAACGCGGCGCCCTCGCCGCGCCCGCAGAAGCCGTAACCCTCCAGCGAGAGCGGAATGAGCGGGGTGAACGCGTCATAGATCTGCGCGACATCCACGTCGTCGGGGCCGAAGTCGGCCTGCTTCCACAGCTGCCGGGCGGCCGTCCAGGCGGGGCCGGTGAGCGGGTCGTCGTTCCAGTAATTGACCATGCCGTGGTGCTGGGCGGGCAGCCCCTGGGCGACGGAGTGGATGTAGACGGGCTTCTGCCGGCAGTCGCGGGCCCGCTCCGCCGAGACGATGACGCAGGCCAGCGCGCCGTCCGTCTCCAGGCAGTTGTCGAAGAGGCAGAGCGGCTCGCTGATCCAGCGCGAGGTCATATACATGTCGCGGGTCAGTGGCCGCTCGTACATCACCGCGGCCGGGTTCTGGTTGGCGCGGTTGCGGCAGGCGAGGGCGACGTTGAAGAGATGGTCGCGGGTCGCCCCGTACTCGTGCATGTACCGCCGCGCCAGCATCCCGATCTCGTCGGCCGGCCGCAGCAGTCCGTACGGCCGGGTCCACTGGGCGGGGGTGGGCAGTTGCACGGTGGTGTTCTTCCAGGGCCGGGGCCCCGATCCCCGCTTCCGCGACCGCCAGGCGACACCGACACTCGCCTGCCCGGTCGCCACGGCCGCGGCGAGATGTGCGATCGTCGCGCACGAACCCCCGCCTCCGTACCCCACCTTGCTGAAGAAGGTGACATCGCCCGCACCGATGGCCTTGGCGATCTCGACCTCGTCGGTCTCCTCCATCGTGTACGAGGCGAAGGCGTCCACCTCCGAGGCGGCGATGCCCGCGTCGTCGAGCGCCGCGACGATGGCCCGGCAGGCCAAGGTCTTCTCGGATTCCGGGAGTTGTTTCGCGAAGGGCGTCTGCCCTATGCCGGCTATCGCTGTCATGTCCTTGAGCGCCGCCACCGCCACCTCCGAGACCGTCATGACTGCTGACAGCGGCTGAGGCTACAGCTAATCTGACGGATAGTCAGCTACTGCGTCAGAGAGGGCGACCGATGCGCGGCGACGAGGAGTGGGGCAGCATCCCGGAGCTGGTACGGGCGGCGGCGCGGCGGTACGGGGACCGGGAGGCGGTCGTCGAGGGCCGGACCCGGATCTCGTACGCCGAACTCGGCGACCGCGTAGAACGGGCCGCCGCCGCCTGTATCGCCTCGGGCGTCGAGCCGGGGGACCGGGTCGCGGTCTGGGCCCCGAACACCCTGGACTGGATCGTCTCCGCGCTCGGTGCCGTCACCGCCGGGGCGGTCCTCGTCCCCCTCAACACCCGCTTCAAGGGCACGGAGGCGGCGTACATCCTGCAGCGCAGCCGGGCGAAGCTGCTCTTCGTCACGGGCACCTTCCTCGGCACGTCGTACGTGGCGTCCCTGCGCCGGGCCGACGTACCGCTCCCGCACCTGGAACGAGTGGTGGTGCTGGCGGACAGCGCCCCGGAGGACTACGTCACCTGGAAGGACTTCCTGGCCGCGGGGGAGGGGGTGCCGCCGGAGGCGGTACGGACCCGGGCCGCCGGCATCGCCCCTTCGGCCCCCTCCGACATCATCTACACCTCGGGCACCACCGGCCGGCCCAAGGGCGCGGTCATCACTCATGCCCAGACCCTGCGCTGCTACGCGATCTGGAGCGAGCTGGCTGATCTGTGCGAGGGGGACCGCTATCTGATCGTGAACCCCTTCTTCCATACCTTCGGCTACAAGGCGGGCATCATCGCGTGCCTGATGCGGGGCGCGACGATGGTCCCGCAACCGGTGTTCGACGTCGACACGGTCCTGGCCAACATCGCCGCCGAACGCATCTCGGTCCTGCCGGGCCCGCCCACCCTCCACCAGTCCCTCCTGGACCACCCGGCCCGGGACGCCCACGACCTCTCCGCCCTCCGCCTGGTCGTGACGGGCGCGGCGGTGGTCCCGCTGCAACTGGTGGAACGCCTGCGCACGGAGCTCGGCATAGCGACGGTCCTCACCGCGTACGGCCTCTCCGAGGCGAGCGGCATCGTCACGATGTGCCGCCGCGGCGACCCGGCGCGGACGATCGCCTCGACATCCGGCCGGGCGATCCCCGGCACGGAACTCCGCGTCCTGGCCCCCGCCCCCGGCACCCCCGGCGAGGTCCTGGTCCGCGGCTTCAACGTGATGCGGGGCTACTTCGAGGACCCGGAGACCACGGCCGCCACGATCACCTCCGACGGCTGGCTCCACACGGGCGACGTGGGCGTCCTCGACGAGGACGGCAACCTCCGGATCACCGACCGGATCAAGGACATGTTCATCGTCGGCGGCTTCAACGCGTACCCCGCCGAGATCGAACAACTCCTCGGCCTGCACCCGGATGTGGCCGACGTGGCGGTCGTCGGCATCCCCGACCCCCGCCTGGGCGAGGTCGGCAAGGCCTACGCGGTACGCAGACCGGGCGCGACGGTGACGGCCGACGACCTGATCGCCTGGTCGAGGCGGGAAATGGCGAACTACAAGGTCCCGAGAGCGGTGGAGTTCGTCGACGAGCTGCCGCGCAACGCGAGCGGCAAGGTGGTGAAGGGGGAGCTGCGGGGGCTTCATCCCAAGGGGTGAAGAAGGTGCGAGTACGCCCGACGCGCCGGTATGGTGATGGGTATGGCAACCAAGAAGTACACGGTCACGCTGCCGGAGGAGCTCGCGGAGGAGATCCGCAGCGAGGTGGGTCCGGGTGCGTTCAGTGCGTATGTCACCCACGCCATAGAGCGCCAGCGCGAGCATGACCGGCTGGGGGAGCTGGTGGCGTGGATGGAGGAGCGGCACGGGCAGGTGACGGATGCCGAACTGGCGGCGGCGGAGGCCGAGCGTCGCGAGATCGAGCAGTGGTTCGATGCCCAGGAGGCAAGTGCGAAGACGCACCGGGACGCTGCCTGATGGCGGGTGTCTGCTACGTGCTGGACTGCGAGGCGCTCTCGCGGGCTGCCCTCGGAGACCTGGAGATGAAAGCTCGGCTCAAGGATGCGCATCGGGCGTCCGTCCGGGTCGTGACCAGTTCCATGACCCTCATCGAGGCGTATCACGGCAGAATCCGGCGTGCGGACTGGAACTGGGCGATGTCCCGGATAGTTGTCGAGCCCGTGACCAAGGATGTCGCGGATGAGGCGATCGCGCTGCTCTCGGATACCGGCCTGCACGGCCACAAGTACGCCATCGACGCGGCGCTCGCGGTGATCGCGGGGCGGCAGCGGGGGCGGGTCGCGGTGTTCACCTCGGACGAGGACGACATGCGGAAGCTGTGCGCGCCGGGGGTGCAGGTCAGGGGGGTGTAGGGGCGCTCTCTCCTGGCTGGTTCGCGTGCGGGGCAGGATCAGTTGGCGTGCATGTCCTGCGTGGTGGCATGCATGTCGGCGAGGGCCGGGGCGACCGCGCCGAGGCCGAGGGCCACGGCGAACGTGGCGGCGACGAGCGTCTTCTTCGTGCGGCTCATTCCGACGCCTCTGACGGGAGCGAGCTTCCGGACGTGAAGTGAGGCTAGTGACAGGGGGCGACGCCGGTACCCCTTGGGCGGGAATCGGTCGAACGGTGCCTCGATTGCGCTGACAGTAGGCAGACATGCAGCAGCCGCGACGGCTCCCCCTCCGCGCCGCCGCGGCTGCTCCCCCGTCCAGTGAGGCTTTAGGCCGTCTCGGAGCCCGCGTGGTTCTCCTGCGTCTTGAGAAGGTCCTTCGGCGTGCTGCCGGCGTGGTTCTCCAAAGTCGTGATGTCTTCGCTCACGCTGCCTGCGTGGTTCTCCAGCGGCTTGACGGTGCCGTCATCGCTGGCCGGGCTCCCTGCGTGGTTCTCCTGCGTGGCTGCGGCACCAGTCTTGGGCTTCAGTGTGTCGCTCATGCCTGTCAACTCCCAGAGGTCTTGCTTGCTTGATCGGCAATGCCCGTCCGGCGACTCCCCCGTGGGCCGCCGGACGGGCGTATCAGGGCCGTTCACCCTAGCGGTGTGGCCCCCCGTGCAACCCGCCTGCCCCCCGACGCGACGGATCGATGGGCTAAAGACTGACGAGTGGCGATAAACAATCGATGAACGCCGACGGTTCTCCGGCAGCGACAGTGCCTCAGGCAGTGGCGGCCGGGGTGAGAAGGGCCCGCACTTCGTCCGCCTCAGCGGCTCCGAACTGTTCGTGGATGGCCAGTGCCTCGGTCCAGCATGCATGCGCCCGGTCGATCTGACCGAGGCGTTCGAGGGCGTGTCCCAGCGTAATCAGGACGTTGCCCCGCATCCATTCGCCTCCGATGACACGCAGGGCCAGTGCCCGTTCCGCATGCTGAGCCGCCTGCGCGGGACGCCTGTCGGCCAGATGAGCCTCCGCCATGCGGTAATGGGTTGAACCTTCCCAGAGCCGCTGGCGGTTCCCCCGGAACACGTGCAGCGCTTCGTTGAGCTCCTCCAGTGCCTCGGCCGACCTTCCAGCCTGAGTGAGGGCGATGCCCAGCGCGAAGCGACCGTTGGCCGAGCGGAGGCTCAGCCCCATTTCGTCGAAGATGGCTGTGCCCCGCTGGGCGAGCTCGACCGCGCTTGCTGTCCGGTTCATGTTCACGTGGATACGCGAGAGGTTGCACAGCGCCGATGCCTCGCCGACCAGGTTTCCGTCCCCGCGGTAATTGTCTATCGCCTCCTGCAGGAATTTCTCGCCCTCTGCGTGCCGGCCTTGGTAGAACGCGATGATGCCGCGGTCGTTGGGTGCCCAGCACGCGGGGATCGGGTCCTTGGTGCTCTTGGCCAGCGCCATCGCGTGCAGGGCTTCCTCGTCGGCCAGGGTGAAACGGCCGGAGACGAGGTAGACGGTGGACAGAGAAGCGCGGGCCCGCGCCTCGCAGTGGGGGTCGCCGGCGGCCTTCGCCGCGTCGCGCAGGGCCGTGCCCGTGGTCTCGTACTGACGCGAGTTCGCTCCTGACTCCGCCAGGTCCTTTGCCGCGCACAGCAGGTCGACGGCTCGCCGCAGCATTCCGCTCGAAGCGCTCTGATGGGCACAGGCAAGCAGCGAATCGGCCTCGTTGTACAGCCAGTCCACCGCTTCGTGCCCGTCGATGAATTCGAGCCCCGGGTGCTCGGTGGCCACCAGGTGGGCGACAGCGCGATCCCCCGGCCGCTCCAGCGCATACACCCCCGCCGCCGTCGCCAGATAGAAGTCCAGCAGTCGTGACAGCGCCAACTCGCGCTCCTCGGGCGGCTGTTCGTCGCGTTCGGCGCAGGAGCGGGCGTAGAGGCGAACCAGGTCGTGGTAGCGGTAGCGGCCCGGGGCGGCCGATTCCAGCAGGCTCGTGTCGACCAGGGCCTCCAGGAGGTCCTCCGCCGCGTGGGTCTCCAGGTTCAGCAGGGCTGCCGCCGCGGCCAGGGAGATGTCGGGGCCGTCGGCGAGGCCGAGGAGGCGGAAGGCGCGGGCCTGGGCGGGCTCCAGCTGGCCGTAGCCGAGTTCGAAGGTGGCCTTCACCGCGAGGTCGCCGGCCTGGAGCTCGTCCAGGCGGCGGCGTTCGTCGGCGAGTTTGGCGGCCAGGACCGAGACCGTCCAGGTGCGGCGGGCGGCCAGGCGGGAGGCGGCGATGCGGATGGCCAGGGGGAGGAAGCCGCAGGCGGCGACCACGTCGAGGGCGGCCTTGCGCTCGGAGTTGATGCGCTCCTCGCCCACGATGCGGGTGAAGAGCTGGAGGGCCTCCTCCGGCGACATCACGTCCAGGTCGACCAGGTGGGCGCCGGCCAGGTCGACCATGCGGACGCGGCTGGTGACCAGGGCCGCGCAGCCCGCGGTGCCGGGGAGCAGGGGGCGGATCTGGGCCGCGTCGTGGGCGTTGTCGAGGAGGACCAGGACGCGGCGGCCGTCGAGCGTGGAGCGGTAGAGCGCGGCGCGCTCGTCCAGGGAGTCGGGGATCGCCGAGTCCGCTGTGCCCAGGGCGCGCAGGAACGCGCCGAGGACCGTCTCCGGTTCGGCGGCCCGTGCGCCGGCGCCCTGGAGGTCCACGTACAGCTGGCCGTCCGGGAAGTGCTGGCGGGCCTGATGGGCGACGTGCACGGCGAGGGTCGTCTTGCCGACGCCACCGATGCCGGCCAGCGCAGAGACGGCCATGACCGACCCCTCGGCGCTCGCCAGCCGGTCGCCCAGCTCGCGTACGAAGGAGGCGCGGCCGGTGAAGTCCGGGACCGTGGCCGGAAGTTGGGCGGGGCGGACGGGTGCGGGGGCCGGGGCCGGTGCGTCGGCCGGACGGGCCAGCTCCTCGTCGGCCCGCAGAATGCGCTGCTGGAGCTGGGAGAGCTCGGGGCGCGGGTCGACGCCCAGTTCGTCGGCGAGCAGCCGGCGGGTGTCGGCGTACACCGCGAGCGCCTCCGCCTGGCGGCCGCTGCGGTACAGGGCGATCATGAGGAGTTCGCGCAGCCGTTCACGCAGCGGGTGCGCGGCGGTCAGCGCGGTCAGTTCGGAGACCGCCTCCGCGTGGCAGCCGACCTCCAGGTCCAGGTCCAGGCGGGTCTCGGTGAGCTGGAGCCGCCACTCCTCCAGCCGGCTGCGCTGATACTCGGCGTACGGGCCGGGCACGGAGGCCAGGGCCTCGCCGTCCCACAGGCCGAGCGCCTTGTTGAACAGGGCGCGGGCCCGGGCGCGGTCGCAGGCCGCACGGGCCTTGTCCGCCTCGGCCGCCAGTTCCTGGGCCACGGTCAGGTCGAGGGCGTCGCGACTGGTCCGGATCGCGTATCCACCGGCGTCGCTGACCAGCGTCTGCGGATCGAGGACCTTCCGGAGCCGTGAGGCGTACGTGCGTACCGCGGCGAGCGCCTGCGAGGGCGGGTCCTCGCCCCAGATGGCGTCGATGAGTTCGGACGCGGTGGCGGTGCGGCCACCGCGCAGGAGCAGCGCCGTCAGCAGGGCGCGCTGCTGCGGTGAACCGGACGGCAGTGCCTCGCCGCCCCGCCATGCCCGTACCGGGCCGAGCACGGAGAATCGCAGATCGGCTCCGTCGGCCGACCCCTGTTGTGGAGCTCGCTGCTCCGGAACATGCATGCGCGGCCCGTGGTCACGGTCCATTGCTGCCCCCTGCCCTGCTCGCCCCGCCGGTCCTGCCGATCGTGCTGATGCTGTCCGCTTCGGATTGCCCGCCCATGTGCCGGTCGGGTACGGGTGAATCCGGATTGTTCGGTACCGCTGGTATCGCGCTCAACAGTCTGCCTTGTCAGGGGCGGACACGTCAGCAGTGGGTGACTCTCTGCACAAGCCCTCGACAACGATTGTGGAACGGGGGCCGGTACAGATAGCTGACGGTTCGTCAGATCAGCGCTACCGTGGAAGCCATGGAGACCTTCCCGGAGATCATCTCGGTGGACGACCACACGGTGGAGCCCCCTCATGTCTGGCGGGACCGGCTCCCGTCCAGGTACCTGGACCGCGGCCCGCGGATCGTCCGCGCACCGCTCAAGGAAATGACCTTCATGGGCGGCAAGTTCGCGCCCGTGATGGGTGCGAAGGGCGACGACGGGCCGATCGGCGACTGGTGGGTGTACGAGGATCTGCACCGCCCGCTCACCCGGCTCGACACCTCGGTCGGCTACGACCGGGACGAGATCAAGCTCGAGGTCATCACGTACGAGCAGATGCGACCGGGTTCCTTCTCGGTTCCCGACCGGCTGGCCGACATGGACGTCAACCATGTCCAGTCCGCCCTCTGCTTCCCCACCTTCCCCCGCTTCTGCGGCCAGACCTTCACCGAAGCAAAGGACCGTGAGCTGGGGCTGCTCGGGGTGCGGGCGTACAACGACTGGATGGTGGAGGAGTGGTGCGGGCCCGAGGCGCGGGGCCGGCTCATTCCGCTCACCCTGATCCCGCTCTGGAACGCCCGGTTGGCCGCGGACGAGGTCCGGCGGAACGCCGCGCGCGGTGTGCGCGCGGTGGCGTTCTCCGAGATACCTCCGCATCTGGGGCTGCCTTCGATTCATACGGACGAGTGGGATCCGTTCCTGCGGGCCTGTGACGAGACGGGCACGGTGATCGCGATGCACATCGGCTCGTCCTCGAAGATGCCGTCCACCTCGGCCGACGCGCCGCCCGCCGTCGGGTCCACCATCACCTTCGCCAACTGCTGCTTCTCGATGGTCGACTGGCTGATGAGCGGCAAGTTCGAACGGTTCCCGAACCTCCGGATCATGTACGCGGAGGGCCAGATCGGCTGGATTCCGTACATCCTGGAACGCGCCGATGTGGTCTGGGAGGAGAACCGTGCCTGGGGCGGCGTCGCCGACAAGGTCCACCGGCCGCCGTCGGAGCTGTTCGCCGAGCACATCTACGGCTGCTTCTTCGACGACGCCTTCGGGCTGAAGAACCTGGACGCGATCGGCGTCGGGAACGTCCTGTACGAGACGGACTACCCGCACTCCGACTCCACCTGGCCCAAGTCGCGCGAGGTCGGCGAGGCGCAGATGGGGCATCTGGACGCCGACGTCGTGGACCGGATCGTGCGCCGCAACGCGATCGACCTGCTGGGGCTGACGGACGACGGGCTGTGGGCGGGGCCCGGAGGAGGACGGTAGGGGTTGGAAAAGAACGTGACACTCCAGGCACCAGGTGTCACGTTCTTTTCCGCCTATGTGTGTCCGGAGCGGGTCAGGCCCTGGTGATCGGCTCCTGGAGTTCCGTCACCCACTGGTCCTGGTCCTCGGGGCATTCCAGACTGATCTCGCGGGCGTATCCCGTGGACCGGTAGCCGTTGGTGTCGATCCAGCGGGCCAGGGTCTGGGCCGTCGGCGGTACGCCGTCCATCGAGCCCCGGTGCACCATGGTCGCCGCCTCGAACGGGGGCAGCTCGACCACCGTGATTCCGGTGTCCCCGAGCGGGCCCACCGGGGCGGAGACCGTCACCCCGGCGTGGACGACGACCGCGCCGCCACCCCCCACGGCGCGGGGGCGCCGAAGCGCTCCGGTGCCGCATCGCCCGCCGCCCGGGAAAGGGCAGGAGCCCCGCTCCCCGCCGAAGCGGAGGAGCGGGGCTCCTTGGGTACTGCTTACCGGCCGCGATCGGCCGACCCGGGCAACTAGGCCGGGGTGACGTTCTCAGCCTGCGGACCCTTGGGTCCCTGAGTGACGTCGAAGTTCACGACCTGGTTCTCCTCGAGGGAACGGAACCCGGACGCGTTGATCGCGGAGTAGTGAACGAAGACATCCGGGCCGCCGCCGTCCTGGGCGATGAAGCCGAAGCCCTTTTCAGCGTTGAACCACTTGACGGTTCCGGTAGCCATAAGCCCTCCTTGGGCCAAAGGGTTGCCCTGCTCCAGAACCTGCAAAGAAGTCTGAAAACTACAAAAGCCTGCGGGTTACATGCTCCGCAGGCTCTGTACTGCAAGGGAAACCAAACTGCAACTTGCGTCGAGCCTAGCACGCAGCATGTGGGGAAGGGTAGAGGGAAAGATCACTTCACCCGGATGTTTGATTGCCGTGCCGATGACCTGACGAAGTGGGTGTCGCGAGGGGTGTCGTGAACGGCTCGCGAAGGCCCCTTCAAGGGGGTGCGGGCAACGGTACGGGCAAGGCTTCGGCGCGTTCCCCGGGGTGGGATCCGGTGACGCCGCGCGTACCCGGTGCCTTCCGGGCGGCACCACGGGTCTAGCCTCGCGATGTGGACAATTCAACCGTCTCAACCGTCGCAGGCGACGACCGTCGCAGCAGGCCGCGCGTCGGCCACATCCAGTTCCTCAACTGCCTCCCCCTGTACTGGGGACTGGCGAGAACCGGAACCCTGCTCGACCTGGAGCTTTCGAAGGACACCCCGGAGAAGCTCAGTGAGCAGCTGGTCAGGGGCGATCTGGACATCGGCCCGATCACGCTGGTCGAGTTCCTGCGCAACGCCGACGACCTGGTCGCCTTCCCGGACATCGCGGTGGGCTGCGACGGGCCCGTCATGTCGTGCGTGATCGTGTCGCAGGTGCCGCTGGATCAGCTGGACCGGGCCCGGGTGGCGCTCGGTTCCACCTCGCGCACCTCCGTGCGCCTGGCTCAGCTGCTGCTCGCCGAGCGGTACGGGGTCACCCCGGACTACTACACCTGCCCGCCGGACCTCGGCCTGATGATGCAGGAGGCGGACGCCGCCGTGCTGATCGGCGACGCCGCGCTGCGCGCCAACCTGCACGACGCGCCCCGGCTCGGCCTCCAGGTCCACGACCTGGGCCAGATGTGGAAGGAGTGGACCGGGCTCCCCTTCGTGTTCGCGGTCTGGGCGGCCCGCAAGGACTACCTGGCGGCCGAGCCCCACCACGTGGGCAAGGTGCACGAGGCCTTCCTGGCCTCGCGGGACGTCTCCCTGGAGGAGGTCACCAAGGTCGCGGAGCAGGCGGCGCGCTGGGAGGCCTTCGACGCGGAGGTGCTGGAGCGGTACTTCACGACCCTGGACTTCCGCTTCGGCCCGGACCAGCTGGCCGGCGTACGGGAGTTCGCCCGCCGGGTCGGTCCGACGACCGGCTTCCCGGCGGACGTGAAGGTCGAGCTGCTCGGCGGCTGACCGGACGAGGGGCGCGGGCGGGACGGGGCGCGGCGCGGGCGCAGGGTGTGCCGGACGCGGGAATGGGCCGGGATATAGGTGAATCCCGTACCTCCGGGTCGGATATCGCTTCCCGCCCCTTCTCCCCTGTCTTTCTCCCGGTCCTTCTCCCACCCCTTCCTCCGGCCCGGCTGTCGAATCGATTCGGGTTAATACGCGTCGAATAGTCGATTCCCGGATGGTGTCCGGGGTGAGTCCCCGTCGTGTACCGGAATCGCTCGGGTGAACGACACATTCACGCCTTTTGTTGTGTCGAAAGCCGTTGTTCGTTCCCTTAGGGGGGAAATCGGCGGATGGTTTCCTCTGTGACCCGATGACCTTCGCCCCTAGGCTTCGGTCGGAGGTCCGGCCGGTCCACAGGGGGAGTCCATATGCAGCCGCTGGAAGCCGGCGAACCGCTGACCATCGGTGCCTACCGATTGCTCGGCAGGCTCGGTGCGGGCGGCATGGGCCGGGTCTATCTGGGGCGCAGCGCGGGCGGACGTACCGTCGCGGTAAAGGTCGTGCATCCCCATTTCGCTCTCGACGAGCAGTTCCGGGCCCGCTTCCGGCGGGAAGTGGACGCTGCGCGGCGGATCGGTGCGCAGTGGACGGCGCCCGTCCTGGACGCCGACCCGGACGCGCCCATTCCGTGGGTCGCCACCGGCTACGTGGCCGGGCCCCCGCTGTCCGCCGCGGTCGCCGAGCACGGGCCGCTGCCCGACCACGCGGTACGGACACTGGGCGCCGGACTGGCGGAGGCCCTGGCGGCGGTGCACGCGCAGGGCCTCGTCCACCGTGATGTGAAGCCGTCCAACGTACTGCTCGCCCTCGACGGCCCCCGGCTCATCGACTTCGGCATCGCCCACGCCATCGGTGCCACCGCCTCCCTCACCTCCACCGGGGTCTCGGTCGGCTCGCCCGGCTACATGGCACCGGAGCAGATCCGGGGCGTGGACATCTCGGGCGCGGCCGATGTCTTCTCGCTCGGCGCGGTGCTCGCGTACGCGGCGACGGGTACTGCCCCCTTCCTCGGCGACTCCTCCGCCGTACTGCTCTACAAGGTGGTGCACGAGGAGCCCGAGCTGGGGGAGCTGGACGGGGAGTTGCGGGACATCGTCGCCGGGTGCCTGGCGAAGGAGCCGGAGGACCGGCCGACCCCGACGGAGCTGGCCCGGCGGCTGGCGCCGGGCGGGGCGGCGGCGCTGGTGGCGGCGGGCTGGCTGCCCGGCCCGCTCGTGCGCGAGGTCAGCCGGGCGGCGGTCGCGCTCCTGGACCTGGAGCCGCAGGACGCGCCGGTGCAGTCGGGGCCGGTGCCGTTCAGCAGTGCGGCGTGGGGCGCCAACGGTGCCGTCGGTGCGGATGGTGCCCATGGTCCGTACGACGGGAACGGTGCGAACGGTCGGGGTGGTGCGGGCGGTGGGTTCGGCCCGCCGGTCGAGCCGGCCCTGCCGTATGAACCGACCCGGCCGCCCCGGCCGAACGGGCCGCCCTCGTGGCCCGCGACCGCCGGTACGGCCGAACCGGCCGGGCCGTCGGGAACACCCGGGCCGGCGGGGCTGCCCGGGCAACGTGCGTCCGACCCCCACTTCTCCGTCACCGTCAGCGCGGACTCCGGCCCGGCCCGCACCGATGCGAACCGTGGCCGCCGGCTGAGCTGCACCGTGGCCCTCGCCGTGGCGGGCGCGCTCGCCGCCGTGACCGTGGGCGGTGCGTACCTGTTCGATCTGATGCCGGGCGGCGGCGGCCGGGACACCGCCGAGAACGGCGGTGTCGGCCACACCCCGTCCGCCGCCACGCCCTCCACGGAGCCCTCGCGGCCCTCGGAGTCGGGCACGGGGGGCACGGGTGGCGCGGGCCAGGTCACCGAGCTCCCGAAGGAGTTCATCGGTACGTGGAAGGGCCCACTCACCGAGAAGACCACCAGGCAGTCCCACGGCACGCTCACCGCCGTGTTCACCGCCGGGAAGAAGGGCGCGGACGTGGTCCGCATGACCACGGAGGTCTCCGCTCTCGGACTGACCGTCCGCTGCAACAGCGTCGCCCGCCTCTCCTCAGGCACCCAGAAGGAACTGACGCTCCACGAACGCGCCGATCCCGAGCGCCCCGGCGACCCGACCTTCTGCACGTCCACCTCCACCGACGTCCACTTCACGCGCGCCGCCGACGGGACTCTCCGCTTCCGGTCCGAGGAGAGGGGCGCGGGACTCCCGTACGGCACGCTCAGCCGGTCCGGCAGCTGACGCCGACGGGGGCTGGCGTAGGGTGAACCGGTCCGTAGATCCGTTGAAAAACCGCCGAAAGGTGACAGCCCGGTGACCGAGAAGGCCGACCTCCAGCCCATCCTCGACCGAGCCGCCGAGGGCGGTCGGATCACGCCGGAGGAGGCGCTCGACCTCTACCGGTCGGCGCCGCTGCACGCACTGGGTGCTGCCGCCGACGCCGTACGCCGCCGCCGATACGCCGGTACGGAGCACATCGCGACGTACATCATCGAGCGCAACATCAACTACACGAACGTGTGTGTCACAGCCTGCAAGTTCTGCGCCTTCTACGCAGCGCCCAAGGACACCGCCAAGGGCTGGTCCCGCGATCTCGACGACATCCTGCGCCGCTGCGCGGAGACCGTCGAACTCGGCGGTACGCAGATCATGTTCCAGGGCGGACACCACCCGGACTACGGCGTCGAGTACTACGAGGAGCACTTCTCCGCCATCAAGAAGGCGTTCCCGCAGCTGGTCATCCACTCGCTGGGCGCCTCCGAGGTCGAGCACATGGCCCGGATCTCCAAGGTCTCCGTGGAGGAGGCCATCCAGCGCATCCACGCCGCCGGGCTCGACTCCTTCGCGGGGGCGGGCGCCGAGCTGCTGCCGGCCCGGCCGCGCAAGGCGATCGCCCCGCTCAAGGAGTCCGGCGAGCGCTGGCTGGAGATCATGGAGGCCGCGCACCGCCTCGGTGTCGAGTCCACCTCCACCATGCTGATGGGCACCGGCGAGACCAACGCCGAGCGCATCGAGCACCTCCGGATGATCCGTGACGTGCAGGACCGGACGGGCGGCTTCCGCGCGTTCATCCCGTACACGTACCAGCCGGAGAACAACCACCTGAAGGGCCGGACGCAGGCGACGCTCTTCGAGTACCTGCGGATGATCGCCATCGCCCGGATCTTCCTGGACAACGTCGCGCACATCCAGGGCTCCTGGCTGACCACCGGCAAGGAGGTCGGCCAGCTGTCGCTGCACTACGGCGCCGACGACCTCGGTTCGATCATGCTGGAGGAGAACGTCGTCTCCTCGGCCGGTGCCAAGCACCGCTCCAACCGGCTCGAAATCATCGACCTCATCCGCAAGGCGGGCCGCGTGCCGGCACAGCGCGCCACGACGTACGAACACCTCGTCGTGCACGACGACCCGGCGAACGACCCGGTCGACGAGCGGGTGGTCTCGCACATCTCGTCCACGGCGATCGAGGGCGGCACGGCACACCCGGAGCTGAAGCTCCTCAACGCCAACTAGCCCGCCCGTGCTGACGATCCACGCCGCCGACGCGGTGCACGGTGCCCCGGAAGGGGCGGACTCCGTGGCCGTCGACGGCGGCGTGGTCGTCGCCATCGGTGCGTACGGGGAACTGACCGCCGCCCGTCCGCAGGCCCGGATCCGGCGGTGGTCCGGCCTGATCACCCCGGGACTGCTGAACGCGGGGGCACCGGCGCTGCTGGAGGCCGCCTACCACCCGGACCCGCGCGAGGCGGACGCGCTCGGCAGCGACCCGCTCACCGGTGACGCGCTCACCGCCCTCGGCATGGACGACGCCCGCTGGGGCGCGAGTGCCCGGCGCGGACTGCAACGCATGCTGCGGCACGGCACGACCGCCGTACGGGGTCCCTTCACCCGCCCCCCCGTACGCACGGCGGTCGCCCGCTCGGGGCTGCGCGTGCACGCTCCGGGCCCGGCGCCGGAACACGTGTCGCTCGACCCGTTGGCGTCCGTACGGGAGCCGGCCGACGCGTTCGCCGCGGTCCTGGCCGTCGGCGGGCCTGCGGATCTGGCGGTGTTCGCCGTACGGGACCCGGCGGCGCTGCGCACCGCGGGCGCCCGGAGCTGCGCGGCGACGGTGCTCGGCGGGCGGCTGGTCTTCCGCCGCAGCTGAGGGATGTCACGGCACGGAAGGGCCGCTCAGGTAGTGGCCCTCGGCGTCGTACGGCCAGGCGTTGGAGACGCACCCCTTCAGACCGTAGATCTGCTGCATCATCGCGGGGGCGGGCCGGCCCTTGCCCGGGCAGGTCTCGTGGCCGTGGCCCAGCCAGTGTCCGACCTCGTGGTTGATGATGAGGGCCCGGTAGTCGGCGAGCGGGCCGTGGAATTCGGGCGATCCCTGTTGCCAGCGCTTGAGGTTGACCATGACGTCGGTGCCGACCCGGCAGTTGACCTCGCCGTGGGTGTCGAGGCCGCTCTGCCCGCAGACGGCGTCGGTGGTCCCGGGCGTGGCGATCCGGATGACCAGTCCCGCCGGGTCGTCGGCGACCTGACGGAAGGTGTGCTCGCCGTGGTGCGACCAGCCCCGTGGCGAGGCCAGGATGCGGGCGATCTCGACGGCGGCCCGGTCGGGGTCGACGCCCGAACCGTCCTCCACCTCGACCCGGTAGGCCTTGCCCTTGCGAGTGTCCGAGGTGTCCGAGGCGCCCGCGCGGGCGACGGTGAACCTCCCGGTGTGCGACGAGCTCCCGGACGCGGACGGCGCGGCCGCCTTCCCCTCGCCACCGGCGCTCCACCGCGGCCCCACCACTGCGGCGGCGCAGATCAGCGCCGCCGGGACGACGGCGGCGACGATCAGCCGGCTGCGGCGGCGCGCACCTTGTGCGGACATCTGGGCCCCCCTGGCTCCTGGTGACTCGGTGCTCCCCTCTGTACTGACTGCCGGTGGACCGAATTGGTTCAGTCCACCCGGGCCCCGGTCACGACCGGCGCGAAGCACCGCGGACCGGGCTGCTTGAATGGGTGGGTGACCCGAGCTTCCCTGGACAAGCAGCCGCACGAAGTCGCCACGATGTTCGACGGCGTGGCGGCGAACTACGACCTCACCAACGATGTGCTGTCCCTCGGCCAGGCCCGGCTGTGGCGCAAGGAGGTCGCGAAGGCGGTGCACGCCCGGCCTGCGGAGAAGGTCCTCGACCTGGCGGCGGGCACGGCGACGTCGTCGCTGCCGTTCGCCGCGACGGGCGCGTACGTCGTGCCCTGCGATTTCTCCCTCGGCATGCTGCAGGAGGGCAAGAAGCGCAATTCCTGGCTGCCCTTCACCGCGGGCGACGCCACCCGGCTGCCGTTCCGTGACGAGACCTTCGACGCGGTGACGATCTCCTTCGGGCTGCGCAACGTCCAGGACACGGACGCGGCGCTGCGCGAGCTGTACCGGGTGACCAAGCCGGGCGGCCGGGTGGTGATCTGCGAGTTCTCGCAGCCGACGTGGGCGCCGTTCCGCACGGTGTACACCGAGTACCTGATGCGGGCGCTGCCGCCGGTCGCGCGCGCGGTGTCGTCCAATCCGGACGCGTACGTCTATCTCGCCGAGTCCATCCGGGCCTGGCCCGACCAGGCCGGGCTCGCGGCGAAGCTCCAGCAGGCCGGCTGGGCGCAGGTCGCCTGGCGCAATCTCACCGGCGGTGTGGTGGCGCTGCACCGGGGCGTACGTTCCTGAAACAACGGGCCGGTGCCGCCTGTCGACGGGAAACCGGGAGGTGGCGCCGGCCGGTTCCGCGCTCTCGCCCGCAACTGTACGGAGGGCCCGGCCGACATCGGGGAGCCCTTCGGGAGGTCGCCCGGCGGGCCCCCATAGACTGCATGGGACAGGTGCCGCGCGGCACGCGATTTCGAGTCCTCGGGAGATCCGACCGTGACCGAGCCCCTCTCCGGACACAGCGCGGACGTGATCGTCGTCGGGGCTGGCCCGGCCGGTTCCACGACCGCGTACTACCTCGCCAAGGCCGGACTGGACGTCCTGCTCCTGGAGAAGACGGCCTTCCCCCGGGAGAAGGTCTGCGGCGACGGCCTCACCCCGCGCGCCACCAAGCAGCTCGTCTCCATGGGCATCGACATCTCCGAAGAGGCCGGCTGGCTGCGCAACAAGGGCCTGCGCATCATCGGCGGCGGCGTCCGCCTCGAGCTGGACTGGCCGGATCTCGCCTCGTACCCGGACTACGGACTGGTCCGCAAGCGCGACGACTTCGACGAGCAGCTGGCCAGCCAGGCGCAGAAGGCGGGCGCGCGGCTGTACGAGCGCTGCAATGTCGGCGCCCCGATCGTCGACGACCGTACCGGCCGCATCACCGGCGTCAACGCGAAGCTCGGTGAAGAGAAGACCCCGGTCACTTTCCACGCCCCGCTCGTCGTCGCCGCCGACGGCAACTCCACCCGGCTGTCGCTCGCGATGGGCCTGCACCGCCGCGAGGACCGCCCGATGGGCGTGGCCGTGCGTACGTACTTCACCTCGCCCCGCCACGACGACGACTACCTGGAGTCCTGGCTGGAGCTGTGGGACCGCCGCGGCCCCCAGGACCGGCTCCTGCCCGGCTACGGCTGGATCTTCGGCATGGGCGACGGCACGTCCAACGTCGGTCTCGGCATCCTCAACTCCTCATCCGCCTTCAGGGAGTTGGACTGGCGCGAGGTTCTCAAGGCGTGGTGCGCGTCCATGCCGGAGGACTGGGGCTATACCCCGGAGAACATGACGATGCCGATCCGCGGCGCCGCCCTCCCGATGGCCTTCAACCGCCAGCCGCACTACACCAAGGGCCTGTTGCTCGTCGGTGACGCGGGCGGCATGGTCAACCCGTTCAACGGCGAAGGCATCGCGTACGCCATGGAGTCGGGCCAGATCGCTGCGGACGTCATCGTCCAGGCCCACGCCCGCGCGACCCCGGCCCAGCGCGAACTGGCGCTCACCAACTACCCGAAGGTGCTCAAGGAGACCTACGGCGGCTACTACACGATGGGCCGCGCCTTCGTGAAGCTGATCGGCAACCCGAAGGTCATGAAGGTCGCCACCCAGCGCGGGCTGACGCACCCGCTGCTGATGAAGTTCACGCTGAAGATGCTCGCCAACCTGACCGACCCGACGGGCGGCGACGCGATGGACCGGATCATCAACGGTCTGTCGAAGGTGGCCCCGAAGGCCTGAGCCGCCCCCGGACCGGCCGTCGCCTCGCTCAGTCCGTGAGCGAGGCGATGACGATCCGCTGTATGTACGCGATTCCGGAGTCGGCTCCGGTGGGGTTCAGCGAATAGACCACCCGGTGTCCGAGATCCCGGGTGGCGAAGAACCCGTTGTCCCAGCCGGGCCGCGACCCCGTCTTTCCCCAGACGGACTGTCCGTTCGGCAGCTTGTACCGCATCAGCCCGCCGACACTGAAGCAGGCTTTCCCGTCGGCGCAGTTCTTGTTGGTGGTGGCACTGGACACGTGGGGGACCGCGAACACCAGCTTCTGCTGGGCGGGCGGCAGCAGCCTGCCCCGGAACAGAGCCGTCAGGAAGCGGTCCAGGTCGGCGGCGGTGGAGATCATGCCGCCCTCGGCCCACGGGTACGGGCTCTGCTCGGTGACCTCGTCCCCGTCGACGTACACCCGGGCGTGCGGCGAGGGAATGGTCGGGTCGTCGGCAGCGGGCAAGCTCGTGTGACGCAGTCCCAACGGCCGGATGATGCGGTGCCGGAGCTCATGGGTGAAGGAATGGCCGGTGACCTTCTCGACGATCAGCCCGAGGGCGAACGCGTTGAGCCCGTTGTACTGCTGTACGGAGCCCGGCTCGGGCGGTGTCTCCGAACGGTCCGCCGCGGCGGCGAACGATGCGCTCAGCAATCCGGTCGGGGTCACCGACCGCAGCCACCAGCCCGCACCGTCGTCCGGGGCCGGAGTCCTGGCGGGCTGCGGAAAGCCGCTGGTGTGGTCGAGGAGCCGGCCCACGGTGACCCGCTCGTACGCGGCAGGGACGATCGTCGGCAGGTAGGCGCGGACAGGGGTGTCCAGCCCGATCCGTCGCTCGGCCACCAGCTGGAGGACGACGGTCTGGGTGAAGATCTTGGTGGTGCTGCCGATCCTGAAGTAGGCGTCGGGGACGACCGGCCCCATGGCCGCGCCGACACCGTCCCACCTGATCAGTGCACCTGTGTAGACCGATTTCGGCAGCGAGTCGACGATGTCCTGCGCGGACGGGCTCGCGGGGGCGGTCGCCCCAGCGGTGTCCGGGCGCAGTTCCGCCGCCGTCGCGGGCAGGGCCGCACCCAGGACGAGGGCGGTGGCGACGAGGGCGGAGGCGAGACGGCTTCGCATGGGCTGGCTCCAGCGGGGAGAGTTCGGCGGATGCCCTCAACTCTCCTTCGGGAACGGGACGTTGGCGATCGGGAATCACCCTGAGGCGTCCCTGAGTGATCCTCGCTGCCCCCTTGGGGATTCCCCCCAGGGCCCGCATGGCCCCGGGAGCCGCGGGCCCGCAGTCCACCGGAGCCGTGGACCCGCAGCCGCCAGGGGCTTGGGGGCCGTCCTGGGCGGTTCCTGCCGGCCCGTCGCGGCGACCGGGCCGCCGCGTGTCCTACGCCCGTTGCCCGGCGTCCGCGCGCGGGCGCCGGTCGTCCGCGTCCTCCTCGGCGCACTGACCGCCGGCGGCGACCACACGCCCCCCGGTCCGGGGCCGCATCAGCCGCATCCGGGCCAGCAGGTCGGTGATGGCGAAGTCGTAGCGGGGCTGGAGCAGCAGAATCAGGCCCAGCCCGCAGATGAACGCGACGGCGAACAGCATCCAGGACTTGGCGCCGCGCGCCGAGTAGGCCACGATCCCGAACGAGAACAGCGCCGACCAGAAGTACATGAGAAGCACGGCCCGGCGTTGCGAGTGTCCGAGCTGGAGAAGCCGGTGGTGGAGGTGCCCCTTGTCGGCGGAGAAGGGGGACCGCCCGTTCCACGTACGCCTGACGACGGCGAGCACGAGGTCCGCGACCGGCAGCGCGATGACGGACAGCGGAAGCAGCAGCGGAATGTAGACCGGCACCATCGCGGCCGACCCGGACGTACCGTCGACGGTCTGCTTGAGGAGGCTCGGATCGACCTCGCCCGTGACGGAGATGGCGCACCCGGCGATGAGCAGCCCGAGCAGCATGGACCCGGAGTCCCCCATGAAGATCCGGGCCGGGTGCGTGTTGTGGACCAGGAAGCCGAGGCACATGCCCACCAGGATCGCGGAGATCAGCGTGGTGGCCGCGGCGGACTCGATCCCGTAGCCGTACCAGAGCCGGTACGCGTACAGGAAGAACGCCGTCGCCGCGATGCCCACCGTCCCGGCGGCCAGCCCGTCGAGCCCGTCGACGAAGTTGACCGCGTTGATGGTGAAGACGATCAGTCCCACGGTCAGCAGGGTGCCCTGCCAGTCGGCGAGATAGATCCCGTCGGTGCCCGGCACCGGGAGCCAGAGGATCGTCAGCCCCTGGAACGCCATCACACCGGCGGCCAGCAACTGCCCGCCGAGCTTGACCAGCGAATCGAGCTCCCACTTGTCGTCGAGCACCCCCAGCAGCCAGATCAGCGCGGCACCGGACAGCAGCGCCCGGGGCGTCGAGCTCTGGGTGAAGATCTCCTCCAGGTGCGGGAGGTGCGAGGCCACCAGGTATCCGGCCAGCAGCCCGCCGAACATGGCGATGCCGCCGAGGCGTGGAGTGGGTTCGCGGTGGACGTCGCGCGCCCGGATCCCGGGCATCGCCCCGACGGCGATGGCGAACTTCCGTACGGGGCCGGTCAGGATATGGGTCACGGCCGCCGTGATGAACAGCATGAGCAAGTAATCCCGCACGGGCGGCCTCACATTCCGGCCCAGCGGGCCGATACCTGAGCCCGATCGATGCCCTCGCTGCGCCCCGGCGAGCCTAACTCATGAGGAATTCTGTGCGACGGGGCGTGGGGCGGGATGGTGGTGGGTGCGGGTTTCGAGCGATACGTACGTCAGCGGGCGGATGTGCCATTCGATGTGCCGGCCACCCCGCAGTATGAGCGTGAACCCGCAGGGTTGGCCGCGATGGAGCGCCCCCAGGGCCTGCACCCAGCCGCCCTGGTCCGACCAGTAGTGGGCGCGGATCAGTTCGCGCGGTGTGAGTCCCCACGATCGTGCGGGACTTCGTGGCGACGGTGCTGTGGGCCACCGGGCACCCGCGCCTCGTCGACGACGCCCGGCTCTGTGTGAGCGAGGTCGTCTCCAACGCGTACTGCCACACGGACTCGCCGCAGGTCCGGGCGGAGGTCACCGTCGATCACCGGCAGGTGACGGTGTATGTGACGGACGACGAACCCGGCCGCCTGCCCGCACCGGCGCCTCCGCGCACTCCCGGGCCGGATGCCGGTGCGGACGAGGGGCGGCCGGGGGCTCCTCCTCGTGGACGGGCTCGCCGCCCGGTGGGGGACCACCGCGTACGGGACGCAGCCGCCGCACTCGAAGACGGTGTGGTTCACCCTCGCCGCCTCCGGACGCTGAGGCGTTCCGCCCCGCACGCAGGGCGCGAAGCCTCATCCGCTGCCCTGCCGGGAGAGAACCCGGGCACCTTCATGGCGTACGGCCAACTGAACGGGCACGGTGCGAGCGCCTTGTGCGACAACGGCCCTCGGTGTGTTCTTCTCCCGTACGACGAGCAGCCCTGCCAGCACCAGCAGCACCCAGAGCACCGGACCGAGCGGATTTCCGGGGGAAATGAACCCCTGCGCAGCAAGCCCGAGGAGGCCGCCTGCGGAAAGCACGGCCGCGAGAACGACCTTGCCGAGGCTCATATCCGACGCCGCACCGGAACGGTGACGGAATTCGAACCGGCCGAAAAGTCTGGTGAAGCACACCAGGAAGATTCCCGAAACGCCGACCCATAGCGGTGCCACCGCGAACCACATCGGGCTACCGGGCGTCGGTGTCGCGAAGCCGAGTCCGACAATTGCGATTCCCGCTGTCATCACGAGCGCGGGCATGTGCCAGAGGTACAGGGTCATGAAGCGGGTTCCGCACCACTGCAGGAAGGCGGTGGCCAGTGGACGTTCGGCGAACCGCGTTATTGCCGGCTTGAGCGTCAGCCAGAGTCCGAGCTGGCCGATCGCCAGCGACAGCATCAGCGCGGTCGGAGGGCTCATGTTGGAGACCGGGGCTCCGGGCATTCCGATCGCGGATGCCGGGTAGGGCCCGAAGAACACAGCGGCCGCGGTGAGTCCGAAGCCGACCGCGGCCAGACCCGGCGATGCCCACCTGCTCCGCATGCGCAGGCCGCCGTCGGCGTAGTGGAAGCCGAACTGGTGGGCTGCCAGCCAGACGAACAGGGCGTTCAGGAAGCCGATCGCGGGGCTGACCTCGAAGCGCAGTACGTCGACGACCAGGGCACAGACGGCGAGTACGCCGATCACACGCCATCCGTACCGGCGGTACCACCTGAACATCACCGGCGTGAGCGCGACCACGAGCACGTAGACGGCGAGGAACCAGAGCAGCTGCCCGGCTATTTTGCCCGCCATCAGCACGGGTTGCTGAGGCACTCCCGCGCCGATCAACGCGTGGGGAAGCAGCAGCCACACGGCTGCCAGGGGTATGACCGGCACCAGGAGACGCGCAATTCTGCTCCGGAGCCAGATGCGCACCGATTTTGCCGATCGGAACGAGAAGTAATTGGCGGCTCCGCCGGCGAAGAAAACCATGGGCATGACCTGTGTCAGCCATGTGACAATCCACCAGCCGGGACTCGCGAGAGCATTCCCGGTGCTCAAATGCCCGTTCTCATAGGCCAGTACGGGCATGAGCCAGTGCTGGGAAATCACGGCCAGCACGCATAGTGCTCTGATGACGTCTATGAATGGATCGCGATCGCGACCGGGCGAATGAGCGCGCGTTTGCTGCATGCAATCATCGTGCGGTCAGTAGGCGATACGGACAGTAAAGCGGCCCCCCGAATTCATTGGGGTGCCAGCACTGCATGCCATGGTGGGGTTCTCCCCACCATGGCATCGATCGTGTTCGTGGGGACCGGACAGGTCCGAATCCTGCCGACCCGGACAAGTGCGGCTCGGAGATCCACAGGAGTTCCAAGCAAGGTCGGGCCGGCCGAGGTCGGTGTCGCATTCTCCATGCCCGGGGCGGCAACCGGCCCTACGCTGGTGCGGTCCGACCGGGCCATTCCGTCAAATGGAGGATCATATGCGCGCACGGCTCGCCGCCGTCGTCGGAACGGTCGTCCTGGGCGCCGGCATGCTGGTCAACGCACCCACCGCCCACGCGGCCGACCCCGTCACCGAGTTCGACGTAACTGTCGGGAACACCTACACCAGAGGCACGATCACCTGGCACAACCGGTCAGTCACCGTGGCAGGCGAACAGAAGTCGGTTTCCTCGTCGAGTTGCCGGGGAACCACCGCTTTCACCCTCGATGCCAGTAACAAGCAGTTGGGCCTCAACTACACCTCCCGAACCTGCGGTGCCAGTGAGAAGTTCACCGCGTTCACCGTGCCGGCGGACGTTCCTGGCGGAGCCGCAGTCGTGCGGATCTGCCTCGACGACGGCGCGCTCCCGGCGACCTACCTGAGCTGCAAGCGTTACGGGCGCCCGTCGAGTCGACCCGGGTCCTGAAGGACCGGGCTTGAGGGGGACCGCCCGAGCGACTGTTGGGCGGGTTCCTCCGTCCAGGCGCCCCTCGGAGGTCATCTCAATCGGCGGGCCCCCGGACGCCGAGGCGCCCGGAGCGTGGCCCCGTCACGATCGCCGCGATCACCGCGAGCGCCGCGGTCGCGCCGCCGAGCGGCATGAGCGCCGACACGGACATGTGGTCGAGAACGGCTCCGCCGGCCAGGGCGCCGAGGGCGAAGGTGGCCTGGAAGGACGCGGTGAAGAGGACGGACGCCGCTTCGGGCGCGTCGGGTGCGGCCCCGGCGAACCAGGCCTGCGAGCAGACCGGCACCGCACCGTAGGCGACACCCCAGACGACCACCAGCGCGACCGCTCCGGCCTCCCATCTGCCCAGGACCGGGAGCAGCGCGGTCGCCGCGGCGATCAGCCCCGCGGCGAGGGCGATCGCGGCGCGCGGCCGGCGCGAGACGAGTGCGCCGCCGACGAAGTTGCCGACGATCCCGGCGGCACCGTAGATCAGCAGGAACACCGTGATCAGCGCCGGGCCGGCGTGGGTGATCCGTTCCAGGAAGGGAGTTACGTACGTATACGTCGCGAAGTGCGACAGAACGAGGAGAAAGGTGAGGAGCAGCGCGAACCGGGTGCCGCTCCGGCCGAGCACGGCACGCAGCACGCTCGCACGGGTGACCTGGGTCGGGGGCAGAGCCGGAACCACCAGGAGCATCAGGGCCAGTACGCCCACGCTCAGCACCCCCATGACCACGAACGCCGTCCGCCAGCCGGCCAGGTCGCCGACGAACGTACCGACGGGGACGCCGAGCACGGAGCCCAGCGGGACCGCCGAGAAGATCACCGCGGTCGCACGGGCGGCCGACGCCGGGCGGACCAGCCGCCCGGCCAGTCCGGCGCCGATGGACCAGAAGCCGCCGATGGTGATCCCGACCATCACCCGGGAGACCAGGACGAGGCGGTAGTCCGCGGCGGCGGCGGTGAGGAAGTCGGCCAGGGCCAGCAGGAGCATGAACGCGCAGAGCATCACCCGCCGGTCGACGCGCGCCGTGGCCATGGTGACCAGGGGGGCACAGACCGCTGCGAGGAGTCCGGGCATGGTCATCATCAGGCCCGCCGTGCCGTCGGAGACGGCGAAGTCGGAACCGATCGAGGTCAGCAGGCCGATGGGCAGGATCTCGGTGGTGACGATCGAGAAGATGCCCAGTGTCACGGAGAGGACGGCGAGCCGGCCGCGTAAGGGGGTGCGGGGCGGCGTGGCGGTCGGTCGGGTGGCGGGGGTGGCCGCGGTGGTCATGGCGGGTGCCGTCCTGTGCTCGGTGGGGCAAGGGCTGTTCGCCCCAGTTCACAAGCGGCGGCGCACGGTGTCCGGCAGGTTCGCGACGTCGACGCTCCCCGCCCGGGGTGATGTCGTGTTTCCGCCGGAAACGGCAAAGGGCCGTCGCTCCCGAGCGGGGGAGTGACGGCCCTTTGCCGCGCGCCCGGAAGGCGCTTGTGAATCCGAGAACTCGGCGAACTCCGGGACTCAGAGAACGCGGACCGCGCCCGACGGCGGGTCGTAGGACAGCGGACGCTGCACCACACCGGTGCTGGAGTTCTGCGCGCCGACGAACTCGCCGCCGCCCACGTAGATCCCGACGTGGTACGCGCTGCCCGCGCCGCCCCAGTACAGGATGTCGCCCGGCTGGAGGTTGCTCAGGGAGACCTGGGTACCCGCGGTGGACTGGGCCTGCGAGACGCGCGGCAGGTCGACGCCGACCGAGCGGAACGCGGCCTGGACGAGGCCGGAGCAGTCCCACGAGTTGGGGCCGGTGCCGCCGGAGACGTACGCGTCGCCGACCTGGGCCTGCGCGAAGGCGATGACGGACGCGGCGGAGCCGGTCGCGCTCGACGAGTACGAGGAGGCCGAGGACGAGGACGCGGCGGTGCTCGCGGTGGCGCCGGAGGTCGCGCTGAGCGTCGTACGGGCGGCGGTGCGGGAAGCGCGCTCGGCGGCTTCCGCCTTGGCCTTGGCGGCGGCCTCCGCCTTCTTCTTGGCCTCTGCCTTGCGGACCGCCTCGGCCTTGGCCTTCTTGGCGGCCTTGGCCGCGGTGGCGGCTGCGGCGTCCTCCTGGGCCTGCGTCTGCAGGTCCTGGGCGACCTGCTGCGTGGCCTGGGCGGACGCGGCGACGGCGGTGGAGAGCCCGGCGGTGATGGTGGGCATCTCGATGGTCTGGGTCACCGGCTCGGCCTGGGCCGGACCGGCAGCGCCTGCGACCGCGATGGTGCTGAGGACGCCACCGGCAACTCCGGCCCGCAGCGCCGTCTTCGGCGCGTTTCGGCGGGGCTTCCGGTGGCTGGGTATGTGAGCGGTGAGGGACATGAGTACTAGCGCTATCAGGGCTCCGGGGCTCCCATCAAGAAACGTGTGTTGCGACACAGTTACGTACGGAATCTGTGAATCCGCTTTCCGGTGGCCCTTATTGACGCCGTAACGGGCAAACCGGGCAGGCCTGATCAGGGCTGTGATCACGGACTTTCGGCAATACGCCCGAATTGCCCGCCGCTTACCATCCGTTTACGCCGATGGCCAAGCCCGCTTTTATCGAAGACCGTGCGGGGTGACGCAGGTCACAGCGTGATCAAGGTGCCGCCGCGGTGCGACCGCGATGCGGAGGGTGTGGGTGTACCCGGCGCCCGAAGTGCCACCGGGTGCCGGCCGGGCCGCCCGCCGACCCTGCATCGCCGCCCTCCCGTTCGTCCCGAAGATCGTGAATGCGCGCACACGTCCACTTCGCTCCCCGGGGACCCCTCGTCGGGGTGAGCCCGGAGCGGGGCCGCTCGGCTTATCACGCCCCTGCTGTCCATTGCCAATTTGCTTCGCCGGGTATCTGATTGTTAGAGGAAAATCTTCTTGACCAGCGAAGACAGCATCGGATGTCACGTCTCGTGATCACTCGGCCGCTTTGCGTACGAAGATCACTGCTCAGGTGACTTCGTGGCTCTTCGCCTGGTGGTGGAGATCACAAACTCGTTGTCGTACCCCGTGTCGCAGATCACAGGACGGCGGGCATAGGATGCGGGGCAGTCGGGCTTGTGAACTGCCTCACATGTGCACGATCTTGGTGGGGTGGCGAGCCGAATCGCCCGATGCGGTCCAACGGTCAAGGACGACTGGAAGGAGCGAGGAGCGTGAATGCCTACGCGCCCATCCTCGTGCTCGGCGCCCTCGGGGCAGGGTTTGCGATCTTCTCCGTGGTCATGGCCACGCTTATCGGCCCTAAGCGGTACAACCGAGCAAAGCTCGAAGCGTACGAGTGCGGTATCGAACCCACCCCCACTCCAGCCGGAGGCGGCCGCTTCCCCATCAAGTACTACCTGACGGCGATGCTCTTCATCGTCTTCGACATCGAGATCGTCTTCCTCTATCCCTGGGCGGTCACCTTCGACGCCCTGGGGATCTTCGGGCTCGTGGAGATGCTGCTCTTCGTGCTCACCGTCTTCGTCGCCTACGCGTATGTGTGGCGTCGCGGCGGCCTGGAATGGGACTGAGGGGCTGAGGGGCACACCATGGGACTCGAAGAGAAGCTGCCCAGCGGCTTCGTGCTGACCACTGTCGAGCAGGCCGCCGGCTGGGTACGGAAGTCCTCCGTCTTCCCGGCCACCTTCGGCCTGGCCTGCTGCGCCATCGAAATGATGACGACCGGGGCCGGGCGCTACGACCTGGCCCGTTTCGGCATGGAGGTCTTCCGCGGATCGCCGCGCCAGGCGGATCTGATGATCGTGGCGGGGCGGGTCAGTCAGAAGATGGCGCCCGTCCTGCGGCAGGTCTACGACCAGATGCCCAACCCCAAGTGGGTGATCTCCATGGGGGTTTGCGCATCATCGGGCGGAATGTTCAATAATTACGCCATTGTTCAGGGTGTTGATCACATTGTCCCGGTTGATATTTATTTGCCGGGCTGCCCGCCGCGGCCCGAGATGCTGATGGACGCGATTCTCAAGCTCCACCAGAAGATCCAGAGCTCCAAGCTCGGGGTCAACGCGGAGGAGGCCGCCCGCGAGGCGGAGGACGCGGCGCTCAAGGCACTGCCCCTGATCGAGATGAAGGGGCTGCTGCGATGAGCGAGAACCCCGAGCACGGCGAGCAGAACAACAACGGCGTGCCCGCACCGCGCGACGAGACCGGCGAGGTCATCGGCGTACGCAAGGGCATGTTCGGCGCCAACAACGGCGGCGACACCTCCGGTTACGGCGGCCTCGTCCGCACGGTGACCCTGCCGGGCGCCACGTCCCGTCCGTACGGCGGCTGGTTCGACGAAGTCGCGGACGAGCTCGAAGGGGCCCTGGAGGAACAGGACCTGCTTCCCGGGAACGCCATCGAGAAGACCGTCGTCGACCGCGGCGAGCTCACCTTCCACATCGCCCGCGAGCACCTCGTCCGGGTCGCCCGCACCCTGCGCGACGACCCGGCGCTGCGCTTCGAGCTCTGCACGGGGGTGAGCGGCGTCCACTTCCTCGGCGACAAGGGCCGCGAGCTGCACGCCGTCTATCACCTGCGCTCGATCACGCACGGCCGGCTGATCCGCCTTGAGGTGTCGGCCCCGGACAGCGATCCGCACGTCCCGTCGCTCGTCGAGGTCTACCCGACCAACGACTGGCACGAGCGCGAGACCTACGACTTCTTCGGGCTCGTCTTCGACGGGCACCCCGCCCTCACCCGGATCATGATGCCGGACGACTGGCAGGGCTTCCCGCAGCGCAAGGACTATCCGCTCGGCGGCATCGCCGTCGAGTACAAGGGCGCCCAGATCCCGGCTCCGGACCAGCGGAGGTCGTACTCCTGATGTCTACTCCCCAAGCCCACCCGTCACCCGGCCACCACCCCTCATCGGGTCCCTCCGGGACGCCCCTTTCGGATGCCCGGGCGACAACCGAGGGGACTGTATATACAGTCACCGGCGGCGACTGGGACGAGGTCGTCGAGTCGGCGGTCAAGTCGGACGACGAGCGCATCATCGTCAACATGGGCCCCCAGCACCCGTCCACGCACGGGGTGCTGCGGCTGATCCTGGAGATCGACGGCGAGACCGTCACCGAGGCCCGCTGCGGCATCGGCTACCTCCACACCGGCATCGAGAAGAACCTCGAATTCCGGAACTGGACCCAGGGCACCACCTTCGTGACGCGCATGGACTACCTGACGCCGTTCTTCAACGAGGCGGCGTACTGCCTCGGCGTCGAGAAGCTGCTCGGCATCGAGGACCAGATCCCCGACCGGGCCACCGTCCTGCGCGTGCTCCTGATGGAGCTCAACCGGATCTCCTCGCACCTGGTGTGCATCGCCACCGGCGGCATGGAGCTCGGCGCCACCACGATCATGATCTACGGCTTCCGTGATCGTGAACTCGTTCTCGATCTCTTCGAGCTGATCACCGGCCTGCGGATGAACCACGCGTTCATCCGGCCCGGCGGACTCGCCCAGGACCTGCCGCCCGGCGCGATCGACCAGCTCCGCGAGTTCCTGAAGACCATGAAGAAGAACCTGCCGGAGTACGACAAGCTCGCCACCGGCAACCCGATCTTCAAGGCCCGCATGCAGGACGTCGGCTATCTCGATCTGACCGGCTGCATGGCACTCGGCGCCACCGGCCCGATCCTGCGCTCCGCCGGACTCCCGCACGACCTGCGCAAGACGGACCCGTACTGCGGGTACGAGAACTACGAATTCGACGTCCCCACCGCCGACAGCTGCGACGCCTACGGCCGCTTCCTCATCCGGCTGGAAGAGATGCGCCAGTCGCTGCGGATCATCGAGCAGTGCATCGACCGGCTCGCCCCCGGACCGGTGATGGTCGCCGACAAGAAGATCGCCTGGCCGGCGCAGCTCGCGCTCGGTCCGGACGGGCTCGGCAACTCGCTCGACCACATCAAGAAGATCATGGGCACCTCCATGGAGGCCCTGATCCACCACTTCAAGCTGGTGACCGAGGGCTTCCGCGTCCCGGCCGGACAGACGTACACCGCGGTCGAGTCGCCCAAGGGCGAGCTCGGCGTCCATGTCGTCTCGGACGGCGGTACCCGCCCCTACCGGGTCCACTTCCGCGACCCGTCCTTCACCAATCTGCAGGCCATGGCGGCGATGTGCGAGGGCGGCCAGGTCGCCGACGTCATCGTCGCCGTCGCGTCCATCGACCCCGTGATGGGAGGCGTCGACCGGTGACCGAAGCACGTCAGGAAGTCAGTCTGGGGATGCCGCAGCTCCCCGCCCCCGCCTACCCGGCCGAGGTGCGCGCCAGGCTCGAAGCGGACGCGAAGGAGGTGATCGCCCGCTACCCCGACAGCCGCTCCGCCCTGCTGCCGCTGCTGCACCTGGTGCAGTCCGAGGAGGGCTACGTCTCCCGTACGGGCATGGCGTTCTGCGCCGAGCTGCTCGGCCTCACCACCGCCGAGGTCACCGCGGTCGCCACCTTCTACACGATGTACCGCCGCAGGCCGAGCGGCGACTACCAGGTCGGCGTCTGCACCAACACCCTGTGCGCGGTGATGGGCGGCGACGCCATCTTCGACCGGCTCAAGGAGCACCTCGGCGTCGGGAACGACGGGCCCGATATGACAACCGAGGACGGCAAGGTCACCCTCGAACACATCGAGTGCAACGCTGCCTGCGACTTCGCTCCCGTGGTGATGGTCAACTGGGAGTTCTTCGACAACCAGACGCCCGAGAGCGCGACGCGCCTGGTCGACGACCTGATCGCCGGACGCACCGTCGAACCCACCCGCGGCGCCCCCCTGTGCTCGTACAAGGAGACGTCCCGGATCCTGGCCGGCTTCCCCGACGAGCGCCCCGGCGCCGTCGAGGCGTCCGGCGGCGCGGGCCCGGCCTCACTGATCGGCCTCCGCCTCGCCAGGGGCGAGGAACCGCACCCGCGCGTCGTCGCCCCCCGCGCCGGGAGCACGCGCGAGTCCGGACCTGCCGATGCCCCGCAGGACCCGGACCACGCGGCCGGCCCGACAGCCGAGGAGGGAGAGTGATGACGTTGGCAACCGAAATCAACGACAACGGGAACGGCAGCGGGGACAGCCCCGAGAAGCTGCTCGCCCCCGTCCTCTCCGCCTTCTGGGACGACCCGGAATCCTGGACCCTGGAGACCTACCGGCGCCACGAGGGATACGAGGGGCTGCGCAAGGCCCTCGCCATGTCGCCGGACGACCTCATCGCGTACGTCAAGGACTCCGGTCTGCGCGGCCGCGGCGGCGCGGGCTTCCCCACCGGGATGAAGTGGCAGTTCATCCCGCAGGGCGACGGCAAACCGCACTACCTGGTCGTCAACGCCGACGAGTCGGAGCCCGGGACCTGCAAGGACATCCCGCTTCTCTTCGCCAACCCGCACTCCCTCATCGAGGGCATCGTGATCGCCTGCTACGCGATCCGTTCCTCGCACGCGTTCATCTATCTGCGGGGTGAAGTCGTCCCCGTACTGCGGCGGTTGCACGAGGCCGTGCGCGAGGCGTACGAGGCGGGCTTCCTCGGGACGAACATCCTGGGCTCGGGGCTCGACCTGGAACTCACCGTGCACGCGGGCGCGGGCGCGTACATCTGTGGTGAGGAGACCGCACTGCTCGACTCGCTCGAAGGGCGACGCGGCCAGCCCCGGCTGCGACCCCCCTTCCCCGCGGTCGCCGGTCTGTACGCCTGCCCCACTGTGGTGAACAACGTCGAGTCCATTGCCTCGGTTCCCGCGATCCTGAACCGGGGCAAGGAGTGGTTCAAGTCGATGGGCAGCGAGAAGTCCCCCGGCTTCACGCTGTATTCGCTCAGCGGGCATGTCACGAGCCCCGGCCAGTACGAGGCCCCGCTCGGCATCACGCTGCGCCAGCTGCTCGACATGAGCGGCGGGATGCGCGCCGGCCACCGGCTGAAGTTCTGGACCCCGGGCGGCTCCTCGACCCCGATGTTCACCGATGAGCACCTCGACGTACCGCTCGACTACGAGGGCGTCGGCGCCGCCGGATCCATGCTCGGCACCAAGGCGCTCCAGTGCTTCGACGAGACGACCTGCGTCGTGCGGGCCGTCACCCGATGGACCGAGTTCTACGCCCATGAGTCCTGCGGCAAGTGCACACCGTGCCGCGAAGGCACCTACTGGCTCGTCCAGTTGCTCCGCGACATCGAGGCCGGTAAGGGACAGATGGCCGACCTCGACAAGCTGAACGACATCGCCGACAGCATCAACGGCAAGTCGTTCTGCGCCCTCGGCGACGGCGCCGCCTCGCCGATCTTCTCCTCGCTGAAGTACTTCCGCGAGGAGTACGAGCAGCACATCACGGGCAGGGGCTGCCCCTTCGATCCCGCCAGGTCGACCGCCTGGGCCGACGACAAGAACGCTCACCAGGGGGTGAACGCATGACAGTCACCACGAGTGCGCCCTCCGGGGGCGGCGAGGCGGCCGTCCCGCCCGAGGACCTCGTCACGCTGACGATCGACGGCATCGAGATCAGCGTGCCCAAGGGCACCCTGGTCATCCGCGCCGCCGAACTCCTCGGCATCGAGATCCCGCGCTTCTGCGACCACCCGCTCCTCGACCCGGTCGGCGCCTGCCGCCAGTGCATCGTCGAGGTCGAGGGCCAGCGCAAGCCGATGGCGTCCTGCACCATCACCTGCACCGACGGCATGGTGGTGCGGTCGCAGCTCACCTCGCCGGTCGCCGAGAAGGCGCAGAAGGGTGTGATGGAGCTGCTGCTCATCAACCACCCGCTGGACTGCCCGGTCTGCGACAAGGGCGGCGAGTGCCCGCTGCAGAACCAGGCGATGTCGCACGGCGGCGCCGACTCCCGCTTCGACGGCAAGAAGCGCACCTTCGAGAAGCCCGTCCCGCTCTCCACCCAGGTGCTCCTGGACCGTGAGCGGTGCGTGCTCTGCGCGCGCTGCACCCGGTTCTCCAACCAGGTGGCCGGTGACCCGATGATCGAGCTGCTGGAACGCGGCGCGCTCCAGCAGGTCGGCACGGGCGAGGGCGACCCGTTCGAGTCGTACTTCTCCGGGAACACCATCCAGATCTGCCCGGTCGGGGCGCTGACCTCGGCGGCGTACCGGTTCCGCGCCCGGCCCTTCGACCTGGTGTCGTCGCCGTCGGTGTGTGAGCACTGCGCGGGCGGCTGCGCGACCCGTACCGACCACCGGCGCGGCAAGGTGATGCGGCGGCTCGCCGCCAACGACCCCGAGGTCAACGAGGAGTGGGTCTGCGACAAGGGCCGCTTCGGTTTCCGCTACGCGCAGCAGCCAGGCCGGCTCACCACTCCGCTGGTACGCAACGCGGACGGCGTCCTGGAACCGGCGAGCTGGCCCGAGGCACTGGCCGCCGCGGCCGCCGGTCTGCTGGCCGCACGCGGCAGGGCGGGTGTGCTCACGGGCGGCCGGCTGACCGTCGAGGACGCTTACGCGTACAGCAAGTTCGCCCGGATCGCCCTGGACACCAACGACATCGACTTCCGGGCCCGGGTGCACAGCGGCGAGGAGGCCGACTTCCTGGCCGCCCGCGTGGCCGGGCGCGGCCGGGACCTGGACGGCTCGGGTGTCACGTACACCTCGCTGGAGAAGGCGCCGACGGTGCTGCTGGTCGGGTTCGAGTCGGAGGAGGAGGCGCCCGGCGTCTTCCTGCGGCTGCGCAAGGCGAACCGCAAGCACGGACAGCGCACGTTCGCCGTCGCCTCGCACGCCACGCGCGGACTGGAGAAGGCGGGCGGCACGCTGCTCCCCGCCGCCCCCGGCACCGAGACCGAGTGGCTGGACGCGATCGCGGGCGGCGTCGGGCTCGACGGCGACGGAGCCGCGGCGGCCGAGGCGTTGCGCGGCGAGGGTGCCGTGATCGTGGCCGGTGAGCGGCTGGCGGCCGTGCCGGGCGGGCTGACCGCCGCGGTACGGGCCGCCACCGCGACCGGGGCGGCGCTGGTGTGGATGCCGCGGCGGGCCGGCGAGCGCGGTGCGGTGGAGGCGGGCGCGCTTCCGTCGCTGCTGCCCGGTGGCCGTCCGGCGACCGACCCGCGGGCCCGGGACGAGGTGGCGGCCGTCTGGGGCGTCACCGAACTTCCGTCCCGCTTCGGCCGCGACACCGGCCAGATCGTGGAGGCCGCGGCCACCGGCGAACTGGGCGCGCTGCTCGTCGCCGGGGTCGAGCCGGTGGACCTGCCGGACCCGGCACGGGCCCTGGAGGCCCTGGACCGGGTCGGCTTCCTGGTCTCGCTGGAGCTGCGGCCCAGCGAGGTGACCGAGCGGGCCGATGTGGTCTTCCCGGTCGCCGCGGTCGCCGAGAAGGCCGGCACCTTCCTCAACTGGGAGGGCAGGGCGCGGATGTTCGAGGCGGCGCTGAAGCCCGAGCAGATGACGCGGGCGCTCGCGCCGGCCGACGCGCGGGTGCTGCACATGCTGGCCGACGCGCTGGCCCGCGCCGAAGGCGCTGATCGGCCCGCCCACCTTGCGCTGCCGGACCTGAAGTCCGTACGCCGCGAGCTGGACCGGCTCGCCGGCTGGACCGGCGCGCACGCCACCGACCCGAACGAGCCGGCCCGGCCGCTGCCCCGGCCCGGCGACGGCGAGGCGGTCCTCGCGGGCCACCGGATGCTGCTCGACCAGGGCCGGCTCCAGGAGGGCGACGACGCGCTGGCCGGCACCCGGCACGCCTCGGTCGCCCGGCTCTCCGCCGCCACCGCGGCCGAGACGGGCGTGAAGGACGGCGATCTGCTGGCCGTCACCGGCCCGGCGGGCAGCGTCGAACTCCCGTTGAAGGTCACCGACATGCCGGACCGGGTGGTCTGGGTGCCGCTGAACTCCGTCGGACGGGGCGTTCCGGCCGACACCGGCGCCCGGCCCGGCGGCCTGGTCCGGATCGGTCCCGCCGCACCGGGCACTCCCGACGTCACACCGGAGGTGGGGGCGTGACTGCCTTCGCTCAACTGGCCGCGGCACCGCGTGGTGCCGTACTCGCCGCCGAGGATCTGTCGATGTTCGGCACCGACCCGTGGTGGCTCGTCGTCATCAAGGCGGTGTTCTGCTTCGCGTTCCTGATGGTGACCGTGCTCTTCTCCATCGTGTGGGAGCGCAAGGTCGTCGCCTGGATGCAGCTGCGCATCGGCCCCAACCGGCACGGCCCCTGGGGCATGCTCCAGTCGCTCGCCGACGGCATCAAGCTGATGCTGAAGGAAGACGTCGTCGTCAAGCGCGCCGACAAGGTCGTGTACGTGCTCGCGCCGATCGTCGCCGCCATCCCGGCGTTCATGGCGATCGCGGTGATCCCGTTCGGTCCGTCCGACGAGGTCTCGATCTTCGGGCACCGTACGGCGATGCAGCTCACCGACCTGCCGATCGCGATGCTCTACGTCCTCGCGGTCGCCTCGGTCGGGATCTACGGCATCGTGCTGGCGGGCTGGTCGTCCGGATCGACGTACCCGCTCCTCGGCGGCCTGCGCTCCTGTGCCCAGATGATCAGTTACGAGATCGCGATGGGCGCCGCGTTCGCCTCGGTCTTCCTGTACTCCGGGTCGATGTCGACCTCGAAGATCGTGGAGGCGCAGCAGGACCGCTGGTTCATCCTGCTGCTGCCGGTCTCCTTCATCATCTACATCGTCACGATGGTCGGCGAGACCAACCGGGCCCCGTTCGACATGCCGGAGTCCGAGGGCGACCTGGTCGGCGGCTTCAACACCGAGTACTCGTCGATCAAGTTCGCGATGTTCATGCTTGCCGAGTACGTCAACATGGTCACCGTCTCCGCGGTCTCCACGACCCTGTTCCTGGGCGGCTGGCGGGCCCCGTGGCCGATCAGCACCTTCTGGGAGGGCGCGAACCACGGCTGGTGGCCGATGCTCTGGTTCGTCCTCAAGGTCCAGCTGCTGCTGTTCTTCTTCATCTGGCTGCGCGGCACGCTGCCCCGGGTCCGTTACGACCAGCTGATGAAGCTCGGCTGGAAGGTCCTGATCCCGGTCTCCCTGCTCTGGCTGATGCTGGTCGCGACGGTGCGGGCGCTGCGCAACGAGGGGTACGACTTCTCGAAGATCGTGCTGTACGTGGCCGGGGCCGTGATCGCGATCCTGCTGATCTCCTTCGTCGCCGACATCTTCCGCGACAAGAAGGGCCGGGCCGCGGAGGCGGAGGCCGGCCCGGAGCCGGCGTTCGACCCGATGGCGGGCGGATTCCCGGTGCCGCCGCTGCCCGGACAGACCCTGCCGCCGGTGCCGCGCCGCAGGCCGCGGGGCGAGCGGGAGCTCATTGTCAGTGGTGGGTCGGATACTCGGAGTGACGGAAATTCGAGTGACGGAAAGGAGGCTGACGGTGTCTGAGTCATCAGAGCCCTCGGGCGAGAAGTTCCAGAACCCTGTCGCCGGCTTCGGCGTGACCTTCAAGGCCATGTTCAAGAAGCGGCTGACCGAGCAGTATCCGGAAACGCAGAAGGTGACGGCGCCGCGCTTCCACGGCCGACATCAGCTCAACCGCCACCCGGACGGTCTGGAGAAGTGCGTCGGCTGTGAGCTGTGCGCCTGGGCCTGTCCGGCGGACGCGATCTACGTGGAGGGCGCGGACAACACCGACGAGGAGCGCTACTCCCCGGGCGAGCGCTACGGCCGCGTCTACCAGATCAACTACGCGCGCTGCATTCTCTGCGGTCTGTGCATCGAGGCGTGCCCGACCCGGGCACTGACGATGACCAATGAGTTCGAGCTCGCCAACACCACCCGCGAGAGCCTCATCTACACCAAGGACGAGCTGCTCGCGGGCCTGGAGGAGGGCATGGTCGACACCCCGCACGCGATCTACCCGGGGATGGACGAGCAGGACTACTACCGGGGCCTCGTCACCGAGGCCGCGCCCGGTACGGAGCGTCAGGTCGCGGTCTCCAAGGGCGAGAAGCCGGCGGACGGCGCCGAGAAGAACAGCGGCTCGACGCGGGAGGTGGACGCATGACCGGCCTGGCCGCGGCAGCCTCCCAGACCTCGACCGGCGAGGCCGTCCAGTTCTGGGTGCTGGGCATCGTCGCCGTGCTCGGCGCGCTGTCCACCGTACTGATGAAAAAAGCCGTGCACAGCGCGCTGAGCCTCGCCGGGACCATGATCGTCCTGGCGGTGTTCTACCTGGCCAACGGCGCCTACTTCCTGGGCGTCGTCCAGATCGTCGTCTACACCGGCGCGATCATGATGCTGTTCCTCTTCGTGGTCATGCTCGTCGGCGTCACGGCGGCCGACTCCCTGAAGGAGACCCTCAAGGGCCAGCGCTGGCTGGCCGCGGGCTGCGGGATCGGCTTCGGCGTCCTGCTCGTCGCGGGCATCGGCAACGCCTCGCTGAACAGCTTCAACGGGCTCGGCACCGCCAACGCCGAGCACGGCGGGAACATCGAGGGGCTGGCCAGCCTCATCTTCACCAAGTACGTCTTCGCCTTCGAGATCACCGGCGCGCTGCTGATCACGGCGACGGTCGGCGCGATGGTGCTCACCCACCGGGAGCGCACCGAACGGGCGAAGACCCAGCGGGAGATGTCCGAGGAGCGCGTACGCGGCAAGCAGCTGCCGCCGCTGCCCGCCCCCGGTGTCTACGCCCGGCACAACGCCGTGGACATCCCGGGTCTGCTTCCCGACGGCACACCGTCCGAGCTCACCGTCATGCAGACGCTGCGCAACCGAGGCCAGATCCGCGATGTGTCCAACGAGTCGCTGGACCAGCTCAAGGCGCTGGAGCAGCGCTCCGAGGAGCGCCTCGGCCGTGACAACGAAGATGAGGGGGTCGCCAAGTGAACCCGGTCAACTACCTCTATCTCGCCGCCCTGTTGTTCACCATCGGTGCGGCCGGGGTGCTGATCCGGCGGAACGCGATCGTGGTGTTCATGTGCGTGGAGCTGATGCTCAACGCCTGCAACCTCGCGTTCGTGACCTTCTCCCGGATGCACGGCAATCTCGACGGGCAGATCATCGCCTTCTTCACGATGGTCGTCGCCGCCGCCGAGGTCGTGGTCGGACTCGCGATCATCGTGTCGGTGTTCCGTTCCCGCCACTCGGCCTCGGTCGACGACGCCAGCCTGATGAAGCTGTAAGGGGACGTTGAATCGTGGAGAACCTGATTGCGCTGCTCGTCGCGGCGCCTCTGCTCGGAGCCGCGGTCCTGCTCTGCGGCGGCCGACGGCTGGACCGGTCCGGGCACTGGCTCGGCACCCTGCTCGCCGCCGTGTCGTTCGTCATCGGTGTCGTGCTCTTCCTCGACATGCTGGGGAAGGGCGCGGAGGACCGGGCGCTGCACCAGAAGCTGTTCAGCTGGATTCCGGTCGAGAGCTTCCAGGCCGATGTGGCCTTCCAGCTCGACCAGCTGTCGATGACGTTCGTGCTGCTGATCACCGGTGTGGGCACCCTGATCCACATCTACTCGATCGGCTACATGGAGCACGACGAGCGCCGGCGCCGCTTCTTCGGCTATCTGAACCTCTTCCTCGCGGCGATGCTGATCCTGGTCATCGCGGACAACTACCTGCTGCTGTACGTCGGGTGGGAGGGCGTCGGTCTGGCGTCGTACCTGCTCATCGGCTTCTGGCAGCACAAGCCCAGCGCGGCCACGGCCGCCAAGAAGGCATTCCTGGTCAACCGGGTCGGCGACATGGGCCTGGCGATCGCGATCATGCTGATGTTCACCACGTTCGGCACGTTCGCCTTCGGTCCCGTCCTGGGGGCGACCGGTCAGACGAGCGAGGGCAAGCTGACGGCGATCGGCCTGATGCTGCTGCTCGCGGCCTGCGGCAAGTCGGCCCAGGTGCCGCTGCAGTCCTGGCTCGGTGACGCGATGGAGGGCCCGACGCCGGTCTCCGCCCTCATCCACGCCGCGACCATGGTGACGGCGGGCGTCTACCTCATCGTCCGGTCCGGCGCGATCTTCAACGCCGCGCCGGACGCGCAGCTGGCCGTCGTGGTCGTCGGCGCGGTCACGCTGCTCTTCGGTGCGATCGTCGGTTGCGCGAAGGACGACATCAAGAAGGCCCTCGCCGGGTCGACGATGTCGCAGATCGGGTACATGATCCTGGCCGCCGGGCTCGGCCCGATCGGCTACGTCTTCGCGATCATGCACCTGGTGACGCACGGCTTCTTCAAGGCCGGGCTCTTCCTCGGCGCCGGTTCGGTCATGCACGGCATGAACGACGAGGTCGACATGCGGAAGTTCGGCGGCCTGCGGAAGTACATGCCGGTCACCTTCGTCACCTTCGGCCTCGGCTATCTGGCGATCATCGGCTTCCCCGGTCTGTCCGGCTTCTTCTCCAAGGACAAGATCATCGAGGCGGCCTTCGCCAAGGGCGGCACCGAGGGCTGGATCCTCGGCTCGGTGGCCCTGCTGGGCGCCGCGATCACCGCGTTCTACATGACGCGCGTGATGCTGCTGACGTTCTTCGGCGAGAAGCGCTGGCAGCCGGACGCCGAGGGCCACGAGCCGCATCCGCACGAGTCCCCGAAGTCGATGACCATCCCCATGATCATCCTGGCGTTCGGCTCGGTCTTCGCCGGTGGCCTCTTCTCCGTCGGCGACCGCTTCCTGAACTGGCTGGAGCCGGTCACCGGACACAGCCACGGGCACGCCCCGGTCAGCGCCACGACCGTCACGGCCGCCACCATGGTCGTGCTCGTCATCGGTGTCGCGATCGCCTGGGCGATGTACGGGCGCAAGCCGGTTCCGGTCGTCGCCCCGCGCGGCTCGCTGCTCACCCGGGCCGCCCGCCGCGATCTCCTCCAGGACGACTTCAACCACGTGGTCCTGGTCCGCGGCGGCGAGCACCTCACCCGCTCCCTGGTGTACGTCGACCACACCCTGGTCGACGGCGTCGTCAACGGCACGGCCGCGTCGATGGGCGGGCTCTCCGGCCGGCTGCGCAAGCTGCAGAACGGCTACGCCCGCTCCTACGCGGTCTCGATGTTCGGCGGTACAGCGATTGTCATCGCCGCGACCCTGCTGATGAGGGCGGTCTGATCACATGTCCTTTCCTCTCCTGACAGCGACGGCGGCGCTCCCGGCGATCGGCGCGATCGCCACCGCCGCCGTCCCGGCCGCCCGGCGCACCACCGCCAAATGGCTGGCGCTGCTCTTCTCGCTGGCCACGCTCGTACTGGCGGGCATCGCGCTCGCCCGCTTCGAGCCCGGCGGCGCCCGCTACCAGCTCACCGAATCGCACGCCTGGATCAAGGACTTCGGCGTCCGGTACGAACTGGGCGTGGACGGCATCGGGCTGGCGCTCATGGCGCTCACGGCCCTGCTGATCCCCTTCGTCATCCTGGCCGGCTGGCACGACGCCGACCCCCTGGAGACGAAGTCCTCGCGCTGGCGGCCGACCCAGGGCTTCTTCGCCCTGATCCTGATGGTCGAAGCGATGGTGATCCTCTCCTTCGAGGCCACCGACGTCTTCCTCTTCTACATCCTCTTCGAAGCCATGCTCATCCCGATGTACTTCCTCATCGGTGGCTTCGGGGACCGGGCACACACCGGCAGCGACGAGAAAGCGGCCGCGCAACGCTCGTACGCCGCGGTGAAGTTCCTCCTCTACAACCTGGTCGGCGGCCTCATCATGCTGGCCGCCGTGATCGGGCTGTACGTGGTCGCGGGGACGTTCTCGCTCTCCGAGATCGCCGAGGCCCGGGCGGGCGGCTCGCTCTCCATGGCGACCGGCACGGAGCGCTGGCTCTTCCTCGGGTTCTTCTTCGCCTTCGCGGTGAAGGCCCCGCTGTGGCCGCTGCACACCTGGCTGCCCAACGCCATGGGTGAGGCGACCAGCCCGGTCGCCGTCCTGATCACCGCGGTCGTCGACAAGGTCGGCACGTTCGCGATGCTCCGCTTCTGCCTCCAGCTCTTCCCGGAGGCCAGCAAGTGGGCGACGCCGGTGATCATCGTCCTGGCACTGATCAGCATCGTGTACGGGGCGCTGCTCGCCGTCGGCCAGCGCGACATCAAGCGGCTGATCGCCTACGCGTCGATCTCGCACTTCGGCTTCATCATCCTCGGCATCTTCGCGATGACGAGCCAGGGCCAGTCGGGCGCCACGCTCTACATGGTCAACCACGGGATCTCGACCGCCGCGCTGATGCTGGTGGCGGGTTTCCTGATCACCCGGCGCGGGTCGCGGCTCATCGCCGACTACGGCGGGGTGCAGAAGGTGGCGCCCATCCTGGCCGGTACCTTCCTGATCGGCGGTCTGGCCACCCTGTCGCTGCCCGGACTCGCCCCGTTCGTCAGCGAATTCCTGGTCCTGGTCGGCACGTTCAGCGCGTACCCGGCGGCAGGCGTCATCGCCACGACCGGCATAGTGCTTGCCGCGCTGTACGTCCTCGTCCTCTATCAGCGGACGATGACGGGCCCCGTGAAGGCCGGGGTCCAGGGCATGGCGGACCTCAAGGTCCGGGAGCTGGTGGTGGTGCTGCCGCTGATCGCGCTGCTGCTCTTCCTGGGTGTCTACCCGAAGCCGCTGACGGAGATCGTCAACCCGGCGGTGCAGCACACCATGTCGGACGTCCAGAAGAAGGACCCCCAGCCTGAGGTGGAGGCCGCCAAGTGAGCGCAACAGCTGTCCACAGCCTGTGGACAATGGCCGACGGGGTGACATCGGCGGCCCCGGCCGAGAAGTTCAAGGCACCGGTCATCGAGTACGCCCAGCTGGCCCCGGTCCTCATCGTGATCGGTGTCGCCGTGGTGGGCGTGCTCGTCGAGGCCTTCGTGCCGCGCCGGTCCCGCTACTACACGCAGGTCTTCCTGACGGTCGTCGCCCTCGCCGCCGCTTTCGCCGCGGTCGTCGGCCTGGCGGCCGGGGGATACGGCACGACGAAGGCGCACATCGCCGCGATGGGCGCCCTCGCGATCGACGGTCCGACGCTGTTCCTGCAGGGCACCATCCTGCTGACCTCGCTGGTCGCCGTCTTCACCTTCGCCGAGCGCCGGCTCGACCCCGCCGCGCACGGCAACCGCGTCGACTCCTTCGCCGCCCAGGCCGCGTCGGTCCCCGGCAGCGACAGCGAGAAGGCCGCGGTCAAGGCCGGGTTCACCACCACCGAGGTCTTCCCGCTGGTCCTCTTCTCGGTGGCCGGCATGCTGGTCTTCCCGGCGGCCAACGATCTGCTGACGCTCTTCGTGGCCCTGGAGGTCTTCTCCCTCCCGCTCTACCTCCTGTGCGCCGTCGCCCGCCGCAAGCGGCTGATGTCGCAGGAGGCCGCGGTGAAGTACTTCCTGCTCGGCGCCTTCTCGTCGGCGTTCCTGCTCTTCGGGATCGCCCTGCTGTACGGGTACGCGGGCTCCGTCTCGTACGCCACCATCGCGAACGTGGTCGACGGCTCCGTCACACAGATCGACCCGGCGCTCGCCGACACCATGGGCAACGACGCGCTGCTGCTGATCGGCGGGGCGATGATCCTGACCGGTCTGCTCTTCAAGGTCGGCGCCGTCCCGTTCCACATGTGGACCCCGGACGTCTACCAGGGCGCCCCGACCCCGGTCACCGGCTTCATGGCCGCGGCCACCAAGGTCGCCGCGTTCGGTGCGCTGCTGCGCCTGCTGTACGTGGTCCTGCCGGGCCTCGCCTGGGACTGGCGCCCGGTCCTGTGGGCCGTCGCGATCATCACGATGCTGGGCGGCGCGGTCGTCGCCATCACCCAGACCGACATCAAGCGGCTGCTCGCCTACTCCTCGATCGCCCACGCCGGTTTCATCCTCGCCGGTGTCATCGCGGCCACCCCGGAGGGCATCTCGTCGGTCCTCTTCTATCTCGGCGCGTACTCCTTCGTGACGGTCGGCGCGTTCGCCGTCGTGACCCTGGTGCGCGACGCGGGCGGCGAGGCGACGCATCTGTCGAAGTGGGCGGGGCTCGGCCGGCGCTCGCCGCTGGTCGCCGCGGTCTTCGCGGTGTTCCTGCTGGCTTTCGCCGGTATCCCGCTCACTTCCGGGTTCTCCGGGAAGTTCGCCGTCTTCAAGGCGGCGGCGGACGGTGGCGCGGCCGGGCTGGTCGTGGTCGGTGTGATCTCGTCGGCGATCGCCGCGTTCTTCTACATCCGGGTCATCGTGCTGATGTTCTTCAGCGAGCCGAAGGCCGACGGCCCGACGGTCGCCGTCCCGTCCCCGCTGACGATGACGACGATCGCGGTCGGCGTCGCGGTCACGCTGGTGCTGGGTCTGGCCCCGCAGTACTTCCTGGACCTGGCCGGCCAGGCGGGAGTCTTCGTGAGGTAGCGCACACGCACACAGCCGGTACACAGCCACGACAACGCCGGACGGGCTTGAGAAGTCAAGCCCGTCCGGCGTTGTCGTAGGCGGCGCCTATCGTGGCAGGGGACGGCGGCAGGACGGAACGGGACGGTCCCGGGACGGGCCCGGGATCTCGGGGGACAGAACGATGAGCGTGACGGGCGGGACCATGGATGTGACCGAGAGCGACGCGCGGCAGACGCTGCACCGGGTGTTCGGGTACGAGGCGTTCCGCGGGGAGCAGGAAGCGGTCGTCGACCACGTGGTGGACGGCGGTGACGCCGTCGTGCTCATGCCGACCGGTGGCGGAAAGTCCCTCTGCTACCAGATCCCGGCCCTGGTCAGAGCCGGTACGGGCATCGTCATCTCGCCCCTGATCGCGCTGATGCAGGACCAGGTGGACGCGTTGCGGGCGCTCGGCGTCAGGGCCGGCTTCATCAACTCCACGCAGGATTTCGACGAGCGCCGCTCGATGGAGGCCCAGTTCCTCGCCGGTGAGCTCGACCTGCTCTACCTGGCCCCGGAGCGGCTCCGCCTGGACGCCACGCTCGGTCTGCTCTCCCGTGGCGAGATCTCCGTCTTCGCGATCGACGAGGCGCACTGCGTGGCCCAGTGGGGCCACGACTTCCGCCCGGACTACCTGGCCCTCTCCGTCCTCGGCGAGCGCTGGCCCGACGTACCGCGCATCGCCCTGACCGCGACCGCGACCGGCGCGACGCACCAGGAGATCACCCAGCGCCTGGGCATGCCCGACGCGAAGCACTTCGTCGCCAGTTTCGACCGGCCGAACATCCAGTACCGGATCGTGCCGAAGGCCGACCCGAAGAAGCAGCTGCTCTCCTTCCTCAAGGAGGAGCACGCCGGGGACGCGGGCATCGTCTACTGCCTGTCGCGCAACTCGACCGAGAAGACCGCCGAATACCTCTGCCGCAACGGCATCGAGGCCATCCCGTACCACGCCGGTCTGGACGCGGGCACGCGCGCCGTCCACCAGTCCCGCTTCCTGCGCGAGGAGGGCATGGTCGTCGTCGCGACCATCGCCTTCGGCATGGGCATCGACAAGCCCGACGTCCGCTTCGTCGCCCACCTCGACCTGCCGAAATCGGTCGAGGGCTACTACCAGGAGACCGGCCGCGCCGGGCGTGACGGACTGCCGTCCACGGCCTGGATGGCGTACGGACTCCAGGACGTCGTCCAGCAGCGCAAGCTCATCCAGGGCGGCGAGGGCGACGAGGCGTTCCGCCGCCGCGCGGCCGCCCACCTGGATTCGATGCTGGCCCTCTGCGAGACGGTCCAGTGCCGCCGCGCCCAGCTCCTGACGTACTTCGGCCAGGAGCCCGCGGCGGCGGCCTGCGGCAACTGCGACACCTGCCTCACCCCGCCCCTGACCTGGGACGGCACGGTGGTCGCGCAGAAGCTGCTGTCGACCGTGGTACGGCTGAAGCGGGAGCGCGGGCAGAAGTTCGGGGCGGGCCAGATCGTCGACATCCTGCTGGGCCGCAAGACGGCGAAGGTCATCCAGTTCGACCACGACCAGCTCTCGGTCTTCGGCATCGGCGAGGAGCTGGCCGAGGCCGAATGGCGCGGAGTCGTACGGCAGTTGCTCGCCCAGGGGCTGATCGCCGTCGAGGGCGAGTACGGCACGCTGGTGCTGACGGAGGAGAGCGGTTCGGTGCTCGGCCGGGAGCGCGAGGTGCTGCTGCGCAAGGAGGCGCCGAAGCCCGCGTCGCGCTCCACGAAGGGCGAACGCAAGGCGAAGTCCCAGGCGGCCGGCGCCGAGCTGGCCCCCGAGGCCGTCCCGGTCTTCGAAGCGCTTCGGGCCTGGCGCGGCGCCCAGGCGAAGGAGCAGGGCGTCCCGGCGTACGTCATCTTCCACGACGCGACACTGCGCGAGATCGCCGCGGTGCGGCCGGACTCGGTGTCCGCGCTGGGCGGAATCAGCGGCCTGGGCGAGAGGAAGCTGGCGACGTACGGGGAGGGGGTGCTGGAGGTGCTCGCGTCGTTCGGGGATGTCGCGGCGGGCCCGGAGCCCGGTCCTGCGGTGGTCTCCGCCGCACCGGTCCCGGCGGCGGCGGCTGCGGGGGGCCGGGCCGCGTCGGCGGCCGAACTGCCGGAGACCGCAGGCGAGGCCACCCCGGTCGTGGAGCCGCCCACGGCCCCGCGCCCGGCTGCGCAGGCGCCGGCCCCGCGCCCGGCTGCATCCGTGACGGTCCCCGACGCCGACCCGGAGTGGGGCTGGGACGAGGAACCGCCCGAGTACGAGTGAGTGTCGGGGCCGGGCGGTGGCGGCACCGGAGCTACTCCGGAGCCGCTGCCCGGCGGCGCGCGGTGATGGCGGTGAGGTCGAGATCGACCGGGAAGGGAATGGAGACCTTCATCCGGTCGTGGAAGATGCCGGTGGAGGTGTAGGCACCGGTGGCCGGTTCCAGCTCGAAGACGTAGACCACCGCCCGGCCGTCGTGGTTCTCCACCCGCCAGTAGTGAGGGATCCGGGCCCGCGCGTATTTCACGGGCTTGGTCTCCCGGTCCCGGGTCAGGGACTCGGGGGAGACGACCTCGACCGCCAGCCGTACGGACTCGGCGGGGAAGCGGGTCTGGTTCGGGTCCTGGATGATCTCGCCGTCCACGACGATCACATCGGGTTCGGGGCGGTTGTAGCGGTCGATGTCGATGGTGAACTCGCGCACGACCTCCAGGTCGGGCGGTACCAGCGACTGCAGCTGCCATTCGAAAAAGCTGACCGCGCGTGAATGGAACAGGGTCTGCGGACTCACGAAAACAAGGCTCCCGTCGATCAGCTCCGTGTGCGGAGGCAGATTCGGGAGTGTGTCCAGGTCATCGGCGGTCCAGCCGCCCACGGGCGGAACCGCCCACCGCGGCTCGGGGGCCTCGGGTTCGATGCTCATCAGTGCTCCCATGAATGGGGTCTCCCCTGCTCGAACGGAGCTGAGAGCTTGGGGAAGAGTCTCGCGGGACTTTCCAGCGTATCCGCCGGGAACGGGATAGGGCTCCCCCGAACGTGTGAACGCCCCGCGCACTGCTGACAGTCTCGGCCTCCGCCCCGCCCCGCCTCGCCGCCGCCCAGTCAGTCGTCTCCGCCGCCGCCCCCTCCCGCGCTTCCGCCGCTCCGGTTCGCCTTGTCCTGGCGTACGTTCTGGCGCACCGCGTACGCGGTCCACTCGTCGTGCACCAGGCCGCGCATCGTCGAACGGCTTCTCCGGCCGCCCTGTGCCACCGCGCCCGACAGGCCGATCGCCGACACCAGCGCGGCCAGGGTGCGGCCGCGCGGGTCCGGGAAGCCGGCTGCCTCGGTGGCCGCGAACCGTTCCCGGACCGCGGCCGGCAGGGCCGGGTCCGCCACCGGATGGCGGTGGTACGGCAGCAGACCGAGGAACCGGTGGGTCTCCCTGCGCAGGACCGAGCGGCCGACCAGGTGCTCCAGGCACAGCTCCTCGACGTACCGGCCGGTCCGCCGTATCCACGGCTTCGCGCCGACGCCGCCCGCGAAGCCCTCGTCCGGGGCAGGCAGGCTCCCGAGGACCTGCGCGAGCAGCGGGTCCTGGGGAGCCGACGGGCTGATCACCCGTACCCGGCCGAGCCGTTCGGCGATCCGGCCCCGGAGCTCCAGCTCCGCGAGGACCGCGCCCGCCACCCCGTACTCCAGGAAGCGGTTGCGGCAGTCCGGCTTGCCGCGCTGCGGGTCCAGCGCGAGCAGCAGCAGTTCCTCGGGGAGCGTGAGCTCCGGGGCAACCGGGTTCATGACGCGGGCACGATCCGTCCCGTGACCTCGCCGAGGCCGACCCTCGTGCCGTCCGGGCCCGGCGCCCAGGCCGTCATCGTCACGGTGTCGCCGTCCTCCAGGAACGTCCGTTTGCCGTCCGGGAGGTCCAGCGGGTCGCGGCCGTTCCAGGTCAGCTCCAGCAGCGAGCCGCGCTGTCCGGGTCCGGCGCCGCTGACCGTGCCGGAGCCGTACAGATCGCCGGTGCGCAGCGAGGCGCCGTTCACCGTCATCTGGGCGAGCATCTGGGCCGCCGTCCAGTACATGGTGGCGAACGGCGGCTCGGCGACCGGCTGTCCGTTGATCGCGACGGAGATCCGCAGGTCGAGCCCGCCGGCCTCCTCCTCGCCCGCGTCCTCCAGGTAGGGGAGCAGCGGGAAGTCGCGGGCCGGGGGCGCGATCCGGGCCGCCTCCAGGGCTTCCAGCGGGGTCACCCACGCCGATACGGACGTGGCGAAGGACTTGCCGAGGAACGGTCCGAGCGGGACGTACTCCCAGGCCTGGATGTCCCGCGCCGACCAGTCGTTGAGCAGCGACAGGCCGAAGACATGGTCGCGGAAGTCGCCGAGCGGGACCGGGCGGCCCTGCGCGGAGCCGACTCCGACGACGAAGCCGACCTCGGCCTCGATGTCGAGCTTGACGGACGGACCGAAGACGGGCGCCGGGTCGGCGGGCGCCTTGCGCTGGCCGGACGGGCGCACCACGTCCGCACCGGAGACGACGACGGTGCCGGACCTGCCGTGGTAGCCGATCGGGAGGTGCTTCCAGTTGGGGGTCAGCGCGGCACCGTCCGGCCGGAAGATCTTCCCGACGTTGGTGGCGTGGTGTTCGCTCGCGTAGAAGTCGACGTAGTCCGCGACCTTGTACGGCAGATGGAGCGTCACGGACTCGACCGGGTGCAGCAGCGGTTCGATGTCCGCGCGGTGTGCCGGGACCGTCACCCAGGCGGTCAGGGCTCGCCGGACGTCCCGCCAGGCGGTGCGGCCCGCCGACAGCAGCGCGGTCAGGTCCGGCTGGGCGAGGAGCTGCGCGTAGGGCGAGCCGAGTGCGTGTGCCGCGGCTCCGGCGTCCAGTACGTGGTTGCCGATGCGGACGCCGACCCGGCGGTCCTCGGGGTGGTCGGGGGTGGAGAACACACCGTACGGAAGGTTGTGCGGACCGAAGGGGTCGCCCTCGGCCAGATCGAGCGGGCTGCTCTGCTCGGGCATGTGTTGCTGCCTCGCTTTCCAGGTCGCTTGGGGGACACGTTACGTCGGTGTTGCTACCCCGGGGGAGTGTCCCAACTGCTCCTGATGCCCGGAAAGTTCCGCCGTGCCCCCGGGGATGCGGGGGCACGGCGGTGATTCAGAGGGCCCGGCGGTGGGCTTCGCGGCGTCGGGGCACGCACCTCGCGGCGTTGTCGTCGATCACCGACGCTCCTTCCCCAAGCTCTCGGCTGCGTTCGAGCAGGGGAGACCTCATCCGACTCAATCCTCCGCCTTGCGACGCACGCACCCCGGCCCCGCTCCTTCACCCGCGCCGCCTACTGCCGGGCCCTCTCAGCCCGCCGTGCGCGGGATCCGCTTCTCCCAGGTGCGGTGGAAGACGACCTCGCCGCCGTCCTTGCAGACCACCTCGTTGGACGTGATGAAGTCGGTGTCGTCAGCACTGATTTCGGAGCGGGTCTCGATCCGTACGTCCCACGCCATCTCCGGCCGGTGCAGCCGGATCGCCCAGTCGGAGCGGGTACGGGCGGAGAGCGGGTCGTTCTCCTGGATCGTGTACGTCTCCAGGGCGTCCTCGGTGAATTCGAGGCCGTCCGGGTAGACGCGGGTGCCGCCGTAGCGCGGGTCGACCTCCAGCCGCCATTCGCCCTTGGCGACGTCGCGGACCACCAGCCGCTCGGGGCGCTGTTCGTCGAGCGTCACGGGGTGGACGACGCCGAGCGGCTCCGACTGCTCCGGTTCCTCGAACCGGATCGCGGGATCCTCGGTGTGCCGGCGCACCGGCAGTTCGACGAAGCTGCCGTCGGCGTCCAGGGTGAAGCCCACCGACCCGGCCTGCGGCCAGATCCACGGCCAGTACGAGGACGAGATCGCGAGCCTGATCCGGTGGCCGGGCGGGAAGGTGTGCCCGATGCCGTTGAGGTCGAACGTCACGTCCTCGTACCGGCCCACCGGCCAGTCCTCGGCGCGGTCGCGGCCGTGCCGTGCGGAGAGGTTGAGCGCGCCGCGGGTGACCAGGGTGGAGGAGCCGTCCGGTGCGACGTCGCAGAGCCGGGCGATCGCCTGGCCGCGGGGCGCGTCCATCCGGATGCGCAGCTTCACCCGGGGGCGGCCCAGGATCTCGATCGGCGCGTCCTCGACCGGGAACTCGAAGGAGACCGATTTGGCGTCCTCGTCGCGCTGGTCGGGCGGCAGATCGGCGTCGTTGCCGAACGGGAAGAAACGTCCGGCGTCCAGCCCCGTCTGCTGCGGCGAGTCGACGATCTGCGGACCGCCCTGGAGGGCGTACGCGACCGGCGCGATGTTCTCCGACGGCCAGCTGGTGTCGCCGACCCAGCGGCCGGGCAGCGTCTCGTACGCCGTGGCGGGCCGGTGCGACTCGCTGATCCAGGACCGAAGCAGCGGCTCGGCCATGACGCCGGTGTCCTTGTCCTTCAGGTGCTGGTCCCACCAGCGCAGCGTCTCCTGGAGGAAGCCGATCGCCGGGCCCGGCGGCAGACCGCGGTCGGGGTACTGGTGCGACCAGGGCCCGATCAGCCCGCGGACCTTGTCCGGATCGAGGTGCTCGACGAGCCGCAGGACGGTGTCGCGGTACGGGTCGTGCCAGCCGCCCACCGCGAGGACGTTCGCGCGGATCGCGGAGTAGTCCTCGCAGACGCTGCCATGCTTCCAGTAGTCGTCGCGGGTCTGGTGCGCCAGCCAGGTGTGGAGATACGGCTCGACGGCCTCCAGCCGCTTCAGCCACATGTCCTTCCAGCCCTCGCCGACCTGCGCCGGGTCCGGCGGGCGGGAGACGAAGGCCAGCATGGTGGCCGCCCAGGCGTGCATGTCGACGGCGAGGACCGAGCCGCCCATGTAGTGGACGTCGTTGTCGTAACGGTCGTCCGACGAGCAGACGGTGACGATCGCCTTCAGCGGCTCGGGGGCCAGCGCCGCGATCTGGAGCGAGTTGAAGCCGCCCCAGGAGATGCCGAACATGCCGACGCGGCCGGAGCACCACTCCTGCTGGGCCAGCCAGTGGATGACGGCGACGCCGTCGGCCAGTTCGGTCGCGTCGTACTCGTCGCCCGGCAGGCCCTCGCTGTTGCCGTGCCCGCGTACGTCCACCCGGACGGAGGCGTAGCCGTGACCCGCGTACCAGGGGTGGCGCTGCCAGTCGCGCGGCGCCGTCCAGTCGCTCAGCCGGTAGGGCAGATATTCCAGGAGCGCGGGGACGGGTTCATCGGTGACGGGACGCCAGATCCGGGCGTACAGCCGGGTGCCGTCCGGCAGCGGGATGCGGACGTCCTCATGGGTGGTGTCGTACGGATACGTGCTGCGGATGTGCATGGCGGTACCTCAGTGGACGGGGTGCATGGTGCGCTTGAGCCAGGGTCCGGCGGCGATGACGGCCACACCGGCCACCACCGCGATCGCGCCATTGACACCGAAGTAGGCGGGGTTGGAGACCTCGCCGTACAGCTTCACGACTTGGGCCTGGATGCCGTTGGCGAGGGCCAGCGAGAGGAACCAGAGCGCCATCGTCTGGCTGGCGAACGCCTTGGGCGCGAGCTTGGTGGTCGCGGACATGCCGGAGGTCTCCAGCAGGATGTCGCCGAGGCCGAGCAGCAGGTACGAGCCGACGATCCACCAGGCGGCCATCTTGAAGGTGTCGCCGGTGTGCCCGGAGGTGGGCAGCACCATCAGCAGGAAGGACAGTCCGCCGAGGATCACCCCGATCGCGATCTTGTTGGAGGCGTGCGGCTGACGCGGGCCCATCCGGGCCCAGACCGCGGCGACCACCGGGGCAAGCGCGACCTCGAAGGCGCCGAGCGCCGAGGCGTACCAGCTCGCCGGGAAGTGGAAGCCGAGGATCTCGGTACGGGCGTTGGCCGACGCGAGCAGAATCATCGTCGAGTACGCCTGGAAGAGGATGAAGTTGAAGACGACGGAGGCCAGGAACAGCACCACGTACGGGCGCAGCCTGCCACGCTCCTCGCCGGTGACGCGCGGGCTGCGGAACATCACCGCGAAGTAGACGACCGGTGCGATCACCGAGACGAGGGTGAGCAGGTCGACGAACCGGCCCATGGTGAGCCAGCCGGCCAGGGCCAGCGCGGTGGCGACGGCGGCGACCACGACGGCGCCGATCACGATCAGCCGTACGGCACGGCGCATCGGTGCCGGTTCCAGCGCGAATTCGGCGCTGTGCTTTCGGCCGGCCAGGTGACGCCGGCCCAGTACGTACTGGATCAGACCGATCGTCATGCCGAAGGCGGCGGCCGAGAATCCCCAGTGCCAGCTCGCGTGGTCCCCGAGCCAGCCGGTGACCAGCGGGCCGAGGAACGCCCCGATGTTGATGCCCATGTAATAGAGCGCGAAGCCGGCGTCGCGGCGCTGGTCCTCGGTGCGGTACAGCTTGCCGACCATGGTCGCCACATTGGGCTTGAGCAGACCGGTTCCGGCGCTGATCAGACCGAGGCCGGTCCACGTCATGGCGTCGGTGGGCACCGCCATGGCGTAATGCCCGCAGGCGATGAGGATGCCGCCGTACAGGACGGCGCGGTACGAGCCGAGGATCCGGTCGGCCAGCCAGCCGCCGGCCACGGAGACCAGGTAGACGAGGGTGCCGTAGGCGGCGGAGACGGACGCCGCGGTGCCCGCCTCCATGCCCATGCCGCCGCGGGCGACGGTGTCGGCGAAGTAGAGGACCAGGATCGCCTGCATGCCGAGGAACGAGAACCGTTCCCAGACCTCCAGGCCGGAGAGGGTCATCAGGCCCCGTGGCTGGCCGAAAAAGGCATGGTCGTCGCCGGGCGGCGGCTGGGTCGGTTCGGTGTCGGTAGCCGTGTGGGACAAAGGGAGAACTCCTGATCGTATGAGCTGATCCCGAACATACCGGCGGTGGCGGGAAGCCGCCCACGTTGATCCATAGGGGACCGGATACGCTGACTTGAGTGATGACAGCGACACATCGACATTCCGTGTGATCGTCAGCAGACAGGAGATCCCCTCGTGACCGTCGTCGGGCCGTTCGGACTGAGCGTGCGGGACCACGCTCTTGAGGCCGATGTCCAGGCCGGTTTGGCTGCTGTCGAGTCGGGTCTGCTCGAAGCCACCAAGAGCGGCGTGCCTTTCATCACAGAGGCCGCGCAGCATCTCGTGCGCGCTGGAGGCAAGCGTTTCCGGCCGCTGCTGGCCATGCTGGCCGCCCAGTTCGGCGACCCCGACGCACCGGGTGTCGTGCCCGCGGCCGTCGTCGTCGAGCTGACACATCTCGCGACGCTCTACCACGACGACGTGATGGACGAGGCGGACGTACGCCGCGGCGTCGACAGCGCCAACACCCGCTGGGGCAACTCGGTGGCCGTCCTGACCGGCGACTTCCTGTTCGCCCGCGCCTCGCACATACTGGCCGACCTCGGTCCGGAGGCCGTACGCATCCAGGCGGAGGCGTTCGAGCGGCTGGTCACCGGCCAGATTCTGGAGACCGCGGGCCCGGCCGACGGGCGCGACCCGGTCGAGCACTACCTCGACGTGATGCGCGGCAAGACCGGCTCGCTGATCGCCGTGGCCTGCCGGTTCGGCGCGATGATGGCCGGTGCGGACGAGTCGGCCGTCGACATCCTCACCCAGTACGGGGAGCGGCTCGGCGTCGCCTTCCAGCTCGCCGACGACGTACTCGACATCGCCTCCGACTCCCACGAGTCCGGCAAGACCCCCGGCACCGACCTGCGCGAAGGCATCCCGACGCTCCCCGTGCTCCACCTGCGGGCCCAGGCGGCGGCCGACGGCAAGCCGGACGACCTGGAGCTCGTCGAGCTGCTCGACGGCGACCTGAGCGACGACGCCCGGCACGCCGAGGTGCTGTGCAGGCTGCGCGCCCACCCGGCGCTGGAGCAGGCCCGGCGGGACACCGTCCGGTACGCGCAGGAGGCGCGCGCGACGCTGGCGCCGCTGCCCGGCGGCTACGCGAAGTCCGCGCTGGAGGAGCTGTGCGACGCGGTGGTGCACCGCGCGGGCTGAGCCCGTCCCGGCCGCTGTGCACCGCCCTCGCGGTGATCGGGCGAGCGCCGAGGCCTCGAACGCCTGCTCACCGGGCGGGGGCGGCGAAGGCGGCCCGATCGGCCCGGGGCGCGGTCCGGATGTGCTGTTGGCCCCTGCCGGGTCCGGGAAGTGGCACTTCACCCGGCTCGGCGCCGGCGCCCGGCAGGCTCCGCTGATGTGACCGCTCGGAAAGAGGGCGCCCCCGGCGCCGTATCCCGGGCACGGCCGTGCCTCGGCCCGGCGGGACTTCCTGCCGTTGACCGAGGCACGGCGCACGTACCGGGGACTGCGAGGGTTGCCGTCCCCGAGGCGTGGTGCACGTACCGGGGACTGTGAGGGTTGCCGTCCCGGGCGCGTCAGGGACGTACGCGGTCCTGGCCGCCGGTCACCCGCAGATGCCGGGGCGGCACTGCGACCGGCCCGCACCCGGGACACGTTCGTACTCCGGGTGCGGGCCGCTCGTCAGCGCAGGCCGATGGTGACCGGGCCGCCCTGGGGGCTGAGGCCCTTCATCACGGACCACGGCACGCGGAAGACTCGGCCGGGTGCGGCGGGCCACGGCAGGGTCCGTTCCGAGACGACCCGCCCGTTCTGGCGGACGATCACGTGCGGGAACCGGATGGACCGGTCCGTCCACAGCAACAGTCGCCCACGCGGGGGAGCCGGGTCACCCGGGCGCAGCAGCCCCGGTGCCACCCAGCGCAGCGGCGCCTCGGCGAGGATGCGCAGGCCCGGGGCAGGCTCGCCGGCCCCGGTCAGCCATGCCTCGACCTGGTCCGCGACGTGCAGGCCGTCGAGGGCTGCGACGTCGGCGGTGTCGACCGGGTGCAGGAGGTTGCCCGCGGCGAAGACGCCGGGGCGGCTGGTCCGCAGGGCGGTGTCGGTCAGCGGGCCGAGAGTTCCCGGGTCCAGGTCGAGTCCGCCGCTGCGGACGAGTTCGTGGTCGGGGATCCAGTCCCCGGTGAAGACCACGGTGTCGCAGGCGACGGTGCGCCGGGCGAGGGTGTCGAGATTCTCGATCTCGACGGCCTCGACCCGGCCCTTGCCGATGATGCGGGTGACCCGGCTGCGGTTGGCGACGGGCACGCGCAGCAGCGCGCGGCCGGCGACGTTGAAAGCGGCGTACGACTCCGTCCTGGGGTACTGGCTGACCATCAGCTCGGTGGCGCAGCCGGCTTCGCGAAGGGTGACGGCGGCGGACCAGCTGACCAGTTCCCCTCCGACGATGACGGCCCGGCTGCCGACCTCGCTGTGGTGGAGGTGGACGGCGTTCTGCAACTGCCCGGTGGTGTAGACGCCCTGCGGCCGGTCGCCGGGGATGCGCCGGGCCGCGCGGGGCCGTTCGCGTGCGCCGGTGGCGAGCACGACGGCCTTGGCCTCCACACGCAGCCGCCCCTGCGGACCGGTGACCTCCACGGCCCGGTCGCCCGCCCAGTGGGTGACCATGGTCTCGGTGCGGATGGTGGCTCCGGCCGAAGTGGCCTGCTCGACGAGGTGGCGTGCGTACTTCGGGCCGGTCATGACCCGGTGCAGGTCCCGCAGGCCGTATCCGGTGTGGTCGCTGTGGCGGGGGATGCCTCCGGCGTCCTTCTCCCGGTCGAGCACCAGGACCTCGCCGCGGATGCGGGGTGCGAGGGCGGCGGCAGCCGTGAGTCCGGCCGGGCCGCCCCCGATGATCAGGACGTCCGGTGTGAGTGTGGTGCTGGTCATCAGGAGTTCACCTCGGGCCGCGCCGGCGCGGCGGCAGTGCCGCCGCAGCCGTTTTCGTTCAGGAGTCGGTTGACAGCCGCGCCGCAGAAGAAGCCCTGGCAGCGGCCGTTCATGGCCCGGGTGCGGCGGCGCAGGCCCTCCAGGTTGCGTGCCGGCAGGGGCGATTGGAAGGCGTCGCGGATCTCACCGGCGGTGACGCGCTCGCAGAAGCAGACGACCTTGCCGTACTCGGGATCGGCGGCGATGCGGTCGGCGTCCTGGTAGGGACGTACGGTCGCCTCGCCGATGTTGGCCATCCGCGGAGGGCCGGGCAGGTCGGTGCGTGCGGTGAGGACGAGTCCGGCCTTTTCGAGCACTTCGTGGACGTGCTCGGCGATGGCCATGCCGGAGGTCAGCCCGGTCGAGCGGATTCCGCCGACGAGGAGGTACCGCTGCGACGGGGTGGGCTCGATGAGATAGTCCCCGTGGTCGATGGCGGCCCGCAGCCCCGCGTAGGAAGCGGTCACCTCCTCGGTGAGCAGCCGGGGCATGAGTCGCTCGCCCTTGTCCAGCAGGAAGGCGAATCCGTCCTCGGACGTCCCGGTCGCGGTGCGGTCGGTGAGGTCCTCCGAGGTGGGCCCCAGCATGATGTTGCCGTAGATGGTGGGAGAGATGAGCACCCCCTTGCCCCGGGACGTGGGAACCGGCAGGACGATCTTGTCGACCAGCGGGCGGGCGAGCTTGTCGAAGACGAACAGCTCACCGCGGCGCGGGGTGACGGTGAACCGCTCGTGGCCGAAGAACCGGTCGATGCGGTCGGCGCCGAGGCCCGCCGCGTTGACCACCCAACGAGCCTCCACAGAGCCGCCGGTGGTGGTCAGCGTGGTGGACCGGGTGTTCACCGAGACTGCGGTGACGGCATGGTTGAGCAGCACCTCGGCGCCGCGCTGCCTCGCGTCGGTGGCCAGGGCCAGGTTCGTGGTCCAGGTGCAGATGATCGACTCGTCGGGGACCGTGAGCCCGCCGAGTGCGCCGTCGCCGAGGGCCGGGATCAGCTCGTAGACCTCGTCCGCGCCGACGATCTGGCACTGGTCGTAACCGTTCTGCTCGGCCTTCTCCTTGAGACCGGGCAGGGCGGCCAGCTCCTCGGCATTCCACGCGACGAGGATCGCGCCCGTGTGCTCGACCGGGATGCCGGTCGAGCGGGCGTACTCCGACAGCAGGTGGTATCCGCGCTTGACGAGCCGGGACTCCAGCGTGCCCGGCTTGGCGTCGAATCCGGTGTGCAGGATCGCGGTGTTCGCCTTGCTGGTTCCGTCGCCGACGTCGTCGCGTGCCTCGATGAGCGCGACCGACAGCTGGTGGCCGGACAGGTCGCGGGCGATTGCCGAGCCGACGATGCCTGCGCCGATGACGACGACGTCGTAGACATGGTCCGGCTCGTGCGGTGTGGTGTCGGTCATCCGAGTTCTCCCTTGCGGGCGGTGGCCTCGGCGGCCGCCGCCCATGTACTGCGGTAGTGCGCGGCCCGGTCGGCCGACCAGACCGGTTCGTAGACGGTGACCGGGTTCCAGTCACCGACGGCTTCCGCCAGGTCCATGCCCGGGGTGAGGGCCAGCCTGGCCAGCGCGGCCGCGCCGAGCGGGGTGGCGTGCGAGGACGGGTAGATGTCGACCGGTACCTGGGCCAGATCGGCCTGGGCCTGCATCAGGGTGCGGCTGCGGGTCAGCCCGCCGTCCGCGCGCAGCCGGCTGAGCGGCGTGCCGAGGTCGGCCTCGACCAGGCCGCACAGGGTGGCGACCTGGGCGGCGATGCCCTGCAGCACGGCGAGGACCAGGTGCTCCTTGCCGGTGGACAGGGTCATTCCGGTGAACGTGGCGGTGGCGTCGGGACGCCACCACGGTGCCGCGAGGCCCGCCAGGGCCGGTACGCACAGGGTGCCGTCGGACTCCTTCGCCGCTACGGTGTCCAACTCGCTCGCGGACCCGATGAATCCCAGGTCACGGATCCAGCGGACGGCCGACGCCGCGGTGTACACCTGGCCGTCCACGCAGTACGGCGTCTGCGCCGCGGTCCGCCAGGCCACCGAGGAGGTGAGCCCGGCCCGTGAACGCAGGGCGGTGTCCCCGGTGTTGGCCAGCAGGAACGCGCCTGTGCCGTAGGTGCACTTCGCGGTTCCCCGCTCCAGGCAGCCCTCGGCGAGCAGAGCTGCCTGCTGGTCGACGACCAGGCCGGCGACCGGCACCTCGCGTCCGAACGCACTGGTCGTGCCGATGACCTCGTCGCAGCCCACGATTCGCGGCAGCTTCTCGGAGCCGAGACCGAACAGATCCACCAGCTCCGGGTCCCAGGAGACCTTGTCGAGGTCCATCAGCAGCGACCGGCTCGCGGTCGAGGCATCGGTGACGAACTCGCCGGTCAGCTGGTGCACCAGCCACGTGTCAGTGGTCGTCACCACTCCTTCGGTGGTGACGTGTCGTCGCAGCCAGGCCATCTTCGGCGCCGAGAAGTACGAGTCGAGCACGAGCCCACTGCGCTGAGCCACCCAGGGGGCGTGCTCGGCCAGAGCGGCGCAGATCGACTCCGCCCTGCGGTCCTGCCAGACGATCGCCCGGGACAGCGGGGTGCCGGTGCGCGGGTCCCAGGCCAGTACGGTTTCGCCCTGGTTGGCGAGGGCGACCGCGTCGACGGGCCTGCCTGCGGCGGCGATGGCACGCCGTCCGGCGGTGAGGACCGAGTCGAGCAGTTCTTGCGGGTCCTGCTCGACGCCACCGCCGCCGAGGTAGGCCGGCCGCAGTTCCTCCTCGGCGATGGCGATGGTCCCGCCCCGCTCGTCGACCACGATTGCCTTCGTACCGGAGGTGCCCTGGTCGATGGCCAGAATGGTGCTCATCGCTTGCTTTCCTTGGCGGTCGTGTGCACCGTGCCCGGGGCAGCGGGGTCGGTGACGTCGAGGGTTTCGTCGATGTTGATCATGTCGGGCATCGACATGCCGGACACGCCGCGCCGGACCAGCAGGTAGACGAGGTAGGCGGCCCCGAGGGCGAAGAGGACGAGGACGTAGAGCCAGGGGTCGCGGAACGACTGGTCACGGAAGATGAGGAGTTCGTAGCCCAGCCACACGGAGGCGACCACGATGACCGGTATCTCCCAGCGCCCGAGGGAGAAACCCTGCGTGGGCGGCAGCGACTTCCGCTTGACGATGTACATGAGCACCGTGCCGGCGTAGATGATCGCGGGCAGCAGGGTGGCGGCGGAGAACAGCGAGAACAGGGCGTCGGTGGAGCTGGAGAAGCTGGCGAGGATCAGCTGCGCGATGACGAAGATGAACATCGTGGCATTGAGCGGGGTGCCACGGGACGGGCTGACCTTGCGCAGCGCCTGCCACCCGGGGAAGCGCTCGTCGCGGGACATCGCCCACACCAGCCGGGTGCCGCTCATGGTGATGACCAGACCGCAGGAGAAGATCGAGATCACGACCAGGACCAGGAGCGCCTTGCCGACCGTCGATCCGAGCACGGCGGTGATCACGGTCGCCACGGGGGTGGCGGACGTGGCGAGCTTCGCGGGGTCGTCGATGAGGGCGGTGATCGCTACGAGGAACAGGAATCCGAGGACGCCGAGGGAGAGCACGGCCTGGGCCATGGCCTTGGGGATCACCCGTGCCGGGTCCTTGGTCTCCTCGGCGAGGTTGGCCGCGGACTCGAACCCGACGATGGTGAAGGCGCCCAGGAGGAACGCGAGGGCGAACGGCCCGGCCTCGGTGGCGGTGCCCAGGCTGTAGTAGCCGTCGGTCGCGGCCGGTGCGGCGCTGAACAGCGTGGAGAAGTCGAGCTTGCCCGTGAACGCTCCGACGACGAAGAGCAGCACGGTCAACGAGATCATGCCGATGAGCTGCACGGTGACGGCGACCTTGTTGACCTTGTGCGTCAGATGCGTCGACGCGGCCACGAGAATCGCCTGGAGCAGGATGACCACGGCGGTGATCGCCCAGGCGTTCTGGGTCGTCCCCCGGTACTGGAGAAGCTCCGGCAGGATCGTCGCGGCGACGGTGTAGTCCACCGCGACCACCACGACTCCGAGGAAGGCGAACGAGATCCAGCCCATGACCCAGCCCCAGACCGGGTTCACCAGTCGGGACACCCACTGGTAGGCGTATCCGTTGATGGGGATACGGGCGGCGAGAGCGCCGAAGACGAGCGCGACCGAGAGCTGGCCGATGACGCTGATCGGCCAGGCGAAGATGCCGCGCGGGCCCGAGCTGTTCAGCACGGAGCCGTAGGTGGTGAAGATGCCCGTGGCGATCGAGACGAAGCCGAAGGCCATGGCGAAGGAGGCGTACCGGCTCAGCTCCCGGCGCATCTCCTGCTTGTAGCCGGAGCCCGTTGTGGATGGGTCGTCACCCTGTACGACATCTGTGTTGGTCGTGACCATGGCCCTGCTGTCCTTTCGGAAACTACCGCTCGTTACGGAAACTGCCGTTCGCTGCACGGGGCGGGTCTCGCACGGAGACATCGCCGAGGAGAGAGCGCCGCGGCGCTCAGGAGTGTCAGGCCGGGATCACCACTGCGCCCGACTGCTCGATGACCGAAGCCAGGGACGGTTCGGGCGCCTGGTCGGTGATCAGACCGGTGCAGTCGTCGAATCCGCAGACGCGGTGCGGAGCCACCCGTCCGAGTTTGCTCCCGTCGGCCAGGACGTAGCTGAGCGCGCTGCGGGCGAGGATCGCGCGCTTGGTCGCGTTCTCCTCGAAGTAGAAGTCGGTCATCCCGGCGGAACTGTCGACACCGCCGGAGCCCAGAAACGCCATGTCGGCGTAGAGGCCGTTGAAGAAGTCCACCGTCAGAGGTCCGGAGCAGACCAGGTCGCCGCCCCGGATCCGTCCGCCCGGGACCAGCACGTCGACATGGGGGCGGGTGGACAGCTCGGCCGCGACCAGCAGGGACGGGGTCGCCACCGTTCCCCGGAAGTCCGGCGCCAGGGCACAGGCGACCTGCAGAGCCGTCGTGCCGACGTCGATCACGACGGTCATGCCGGAGCGGACCAGATCCGCCGCGGCTCGCCCGATCGCCGTCTTGGCCTGCTGCTGCGAGGCGGACCGCTCCGTGAAGGATGCCTCTTCGCCGCTCAGACCGCGAACGACGGACAGCGCTGCCGCACCGCCGCGCACCCGCATGAGATGCCCCTGCTTCTCCATCTGTGCCAGGTCCCGGCGCACGGTCTCGGCCGAGACGCCGAGCTGCTCGGCCAGACTCTCGGTGCTGATCGTGCCGCTGCGCTCCACGACGGTGGAGATTCGACGGTGACGTTCGGCTGGCAGCATCCCGGCAACCTCGCTGACTGGTTTCGTGGAAAAGTGACTGGATATGCCTGGAAGTGTGGACGCATGACTGAAAATCGTCAAGAGTTGGCGCGGAATTCACCTGTCCCACCGCGCCGTGACCCGATCGGCAGGCGTACGGCGCGGTTTCCCGGACCGGCCCCGGCTGCTGTGGCGGCCCTGGAGTCGGGGTGCCTCCCCTACGGGACGTGGGAGATCCGCTCGTGCGGCGTCATACCGAAGAGGTAGGCGGAGTTGCTCCCCGGGAGTGACGATTCCGCGCCGCTGTTTTGGTCAGATGGAGACCAACCACTCCTGAGCAATCCGGTGAGAATGGCGGCACGGAGTGGACGAGTGCATCCGGACGGAAGCCGCCGACCACGGAGGTAGGGCACATATGGCACCGAACGACAGCGTTGAGAGCAATGGCGGGACCAGGGGCACCGCCGTCGGCCGCCGCAAGGCGGCGCGCTACATCGTCCCGGTCGCGGTGGCGGGAGTGGCGGCCGCGACGATCGGGCTCGTCCCGGCGCTCGCGAGCACCGGTGACCCCGATCTGCCGAAGATCACCGCGCAGCAGCTCATCGAGAAGATCGCCGCCTCGGACACCCAGCAGCTCTCCGGCACGGTGAAGATCAGTACGGACCTGGGCATTCCGTCGCTCGGCGGTCTGGCCGGCTCCTTCGCCCAGGGCGGTGGCAGCGGCGGCGGCAAGGGCGATTCGAGCGCCGATCCCAAGTCGAGGATGACGGAGCTGGCGTCCGGCACGCACACCCTGCGGGTGGCCGCCGACGGCCCCGACAAGCAGCGGGTGTCGATCCTGGACAGCGCGGCGGAGTACAGCCTGATCCACAACGGCGATCAGGTCTGGGCGTACGACAGCAAGTCCAACGAGGCCTATCACGCCACCGAGAAGCGGGCGGGGACCGAGCACCGGGCCGGGCAGAAGTCCGGGCACTCGACCCCGGCCCCCGACGGCGTGCCGACCACGCCGAAGGCGCTCGCCGAGCAGGTCCTGAAGGCCGCGGGCCCCACCACCTCGGTGACGGTCGACGGCACGGCGCAGGTCGCCGGACGTGACGCGTACAAGCTGCTCATCAAGCCCAGGCAGAGCGGTTCCACGATCGGTTCGGTGACGGTCGCGGTCGACGCGAAGAGCGGTGTGCCGCTGAAGTTCACGCTGCTTCCGAGCAGCGGTGGCAAGGCCGTCGTCGACGCCGGATTCACCAAGGTCGACTTCGCGAAGCCGGCCGCCTCCTCGTTCACGTTCACCCCGCCCAAGGGCGCCAAGGTGACCGAGGCGGACGACGCGAAGGCGCAGCGGAAGGCCGACGGGGCCGAGGGCCTGGGCATCTTCCCGGGTGCCGAAGGGCTGGGCGCCGGGGGCTCGGGCGCCCAGGACACGAAGGTCATCGGCGAGGGCTGGAACGCGATCGCCGAGATCCGGACCCCGGGTGGCACCGGACTCCCCTCGAAGGCGTCCGGTGACGTACCGGCCGAGGCACAGCAGTTCCTGGACTCGCTGGGCGACAAGGTCTCCGGCTCGTTCGGCTCGGGCACGGTCTTCAAGACCCGCCTGGTCAACGCGCTGGTGACGGACAACGGCAAGGTGTACGTCGGCGCGGTCACGCCGGACGCGCTGGTCAAGGCGGCCAACGGCGCCTCCTGAGCCGGGGCGCACCGCGCTCCCGGCAGTGTCCACCCGCCCCGCCGTACGCTCCGTACGGCGGGGCGGTCCGCGATCCCCGACCGACCGAGGGGGAGTACGTATGACAGAGCCCGGGACTGTGATCGAGCCGGGGGCGGCGACCGTGATCGAGACACGGGGCCTCACCAAGCGGTACCGCGGCGGCCAGCTCGCCGTCGACGGTCTCGACCTCGGCGTGCCCGCGGGCAGCGTCTTCGGATTCCTCGGCCCCAACGGCTCCGGGAAGACCACGACGATCCGGATGCTGATGGGCCTGATCGATCCGACGTCCGGCACCGCGCGGGTCCTCGGCCACCCCATGCCGGGCGCGGCCCGCGCCGTGCTCCCGCAGGTCGGGGCGCTGATCGAGGGGCCCGCCCTGTACGGCTTCCTGAGCGGCCGGGACAATCTGCTGCGCTACGACTGCGCCGACCCGACCGCCGATCCGCGCACCCGCCGGGCCCGCGTCGGACAGGCCCTGGACCGGGTCGGGCTGGCCGCGGCGGCCGGCAAGAAGGCCAAGGCGTACTCGCTCGGCATGAAGCAGCGCCTCGGTCTCGCCGCCGCCCTGCTCCAGCCGCGCCGCCTGCTCGTCCTCGACGAGCCGACCAACGGCCTGGACCCGCAGGGCATGCGCGAGATCCGCACCCTGGTCCGGGAACTGGCGGCGGAGGGCACCACGGTCTTCCTCTCCTCCCACCTCCTCGACGAGATCGAGCAGGTCTGCACCCATGCCGCGGTGATGGCCAGGGGGCGGCTGATCACCCAGGGGCCGGTGGCGGATCTGGCGGCGGGCGCCCGCGGCCGGCTTGCTGTCACCACCCCCGACCCGGGTGACGCCGCCCGCGTCCTCAAGGAACTGGGTGTCACCGGCATCACGGTCGACGGCGACCGGGTGAGCGCCGAGGCCCCGGCGGGCGACGTCGAACTCGCGGACCTCAGCACGGCGCTGGTGCACGCGGGCGTGCGCCTGCGGTTCTTCGGCGTCGAACGGGCCTCGTTGGAGGACGCCTTTGTCGCACTCACGGGAGAGGGTTTCGATGTCGCAGGCTGAAGCCGCACGGGCCGGATCGGGCGGGTCGGACAGGGCAGCCGGGTCGGGCGGGGCAGCCGGGTCGGCCGGATCGGGCAGGACGCGCAGTCCGCTGTGGACGTTCGGAATCCTCCGCTCCGAACTGACCACCACGCTCCGCCGCTGGCGCACTCTCGCGCTGCTCGGGGTGCTGGCCGCCGTTCCCGTACTGATCGGGATCGCGGTGCGGATCGAGACGAACCACGGCTCGTCGCCCGGACCGGCCGGTGGCGGGGGCGGCCCCGCGTTCCTCTCCCAGATCACCAACAACGGCCTCTTCCTGGTCTTCGCGGCCCTTGCCGTGACGCTTCCGGTCTTCCTCCCGATGGCCGTCGGGGTCGTGGCGGGCGACTCCGTCGCGGGCGAGGCCAACGCCGGCACCCTGCGCTATCTGCTGGTCGCCCCGGCGGGCCGGGCCCGGCTGCTGCTGACGAAGTACGCCTCCGTCCTCACGTTCTGCCTGGTCGCGACCCTGGTCGTGGCGGCCTCGGCGCTGGCCGTGGGCGCGCTGCTGTTCCCCGTCGGCGAGGTCACCACCATCTCGGGCACCCGGATCGGCTTCGGCGAAGGGCTGCTGCGGGCCGGGCTGATCGCGGTGGTGGTCGCCGCGTCGCTGATCGGGTTCGCGGCGGTCGGCCTGTTCATCTCGACCCTCACCAGCAGCGGGATCGCGGCCATGGCCGCCACCGTCGGACTGCTGATCACCGTGCAGATCGTGGACACGATCCCGCAGTTGAGCGGCATCCACCCGTATCTCTTCCCGCACTACTGGATGTCGTACGCGGACCTGCTGCGCGACCCCGTGTACTGGGACGACGTGGTCAAGAACCTGGGGCTTCAGGGCTTGTACGCGGCGGTGTTCGGCTCGGCGGCGTGGGCCCGTTTCACGGCGAAGGACATCACCGCCTGAGGTACGGCGCACCGCCCTCGTGCCGTCGGCCGGGCGAGCCGTCCCCCGATCGGCTCGTCGCGGCTCGAACGGCACGAACGGTGCGAACAGCGGGAACGATGCGACACGGCACGTTCCGTTTCCGCCTCAATATTGTTCGACTTCTGGCGACGGACTGTCAACAAGGATTGGCTCAAATACACCTATGCTCACCAAATGATCACATCGCCGAGTTCACTGCGTCGCAGCGAGAGATCACGACGGGCGATCCTGGAAGCCGCCCTCGAACTGTGCACGGAGAAGGGGTACGGCCGGGTCACGATCGAGGCCATCGCGGCCAGAGCGGGTGTCAGCAAGAAGACGATCTACCGCTGGTGGCCGTCAAAGGGTGCGGTGATGCTGGAGGCGTTCACCGACGCACTGGTCGGCACGACGCCGTTCGTCGACACCGGTGACATCGCCGCCGACCTGCGGGCCAATGTGATGGGCGCGGTGAAGCTGCTCTCCACACCGCCCTTCGGCCCCGCGTACGCCGGGATCCTCTCCGAGGTCCACCACGACGACGCACTCGCGGAAACGGTCAGAACGAAGCTGGTCGACCCCCGCTTCGAGGAGGCCGTCGCCCGCCTGCGCCGCGCCCAGGAACAGGGCCAGATCCCATCGGACGCCGACCTTCCGCTGGCCGTGGAGATGCTGTACGGCCCGGTGTACTACCGCCATGTGCTGCGCAAGCCGGTGCACGACGAGGAGACGGTCGCGGCCCTGGTCGCGCATGTGCTGCGGGCGCTGGGGGCGCCGGAGCCGCGCCCGCCGGAGGGCGGGAGTGGCTGAGAACCGTCCACGGAACGATCACCGTGATCCGTACGGTCACGCCCACTCAGCCGAATATCCGCTCCAGCACCTCCGCGACCCCGTCGTCCTCGTTCGACGACGTCACCTCGTCCGCCGCGGCCCGTAGGTCCGGATGGCCGTTGGCCATCGCGACTCCGTACCCGGCCGCGCGGAACATCGGCAGGTCGTTGGGCATGTCCCCGAAGGCGATCGTGGTGTCCGCGGCCACGCCCAGGAATTCGGCGGCCAGCGCGAGCCCGCTTCCCTTGTCGACGCCGTACGGCTGCAGCTCGACGGTGCCGGGGCCGGAGAGCGTGACGGAGGCGAGGTTGCCGACCGCCGCACGGGCGGCCTCGGCCAGCGCGTCGTCGGTGAGCTCCGGGTGCCGGATGAGCACCTTGATGACGGGCGCGGACCACAACTCGTGGCGATGGCGGGTGCGTTGGGCGGGGAGCGTGGGATGGGGCATCAGATATCCCGGCTCGATCAGTGTCCGGCCCTCGGCCCCGTCCTGGTCGACGGCCGCGTGGACCGGCCCCACCTGGGCCTCGATCTTGCCGAGTGCGGTGTCGGCGGCCTCCCGGTCCAGGGTGACCGCACGCACCATGCGCCCGGACCCGGCGTCGTACAGCTGTGTCCCCTGTCCGCAGACCGCCGGACCCCGGTAGCCCAGCGAGGCGAGCAGCCCCCGTATGCCGGGCACCGGACGCCCGGTGACCACGAGATGCCTCGCCCCGGCCCGGGCGGCCAGGGCGAGCGCGGCACGGGTGCGGGGACTCACGCTGTCGTCACGGCGCAACAGGGTGCCGTCCAGGTCCGTGGCGACGAGGGCATATGCGGGTGGGGTGGGCATGGATCAAGCCTAAGGTCGGCCCGGGCGCGCACACGTCCGCGTTGACAGGCGACGGTCGGCTGCGTGTAATGAAACCGGTGTCGCGTGACGCCGGCCAAAGAGCAGTGGGCCGGCCGGTGATCGGGCGAACACCCCGCATTCAAGGGGTCCGTGATGAGTTCCTGCTCCGCACCCTGCATCTGACGTAGCGACAGCGCGGCAGTCGCGCGCCCTCGTCCGCCTTTCGCGCCTTCCGGCGCTGCGCACCGTCCTGCGTGCCGTCCGCACCGCGCTGTGCGAATCCGCCGCCCGGATGGGCACCGTGATCACTCATTCCCTCAGCTCGACGCGGCTACGGCCGCGCCTGCGACCTACGGAGACACAGACCCGTATGCCCACATCTTTCAACCAATCGGTCGTCGAGGAGTTCCGCGCCAACGGAGGAAAGGTCGGCGGTCCCTTCGAGGGCGGCGACCTCCTCCTGCTGACGACCACCGGCGCGAGGTCGGGGAAGGAGACCACCACCCCTCTCGGTTACGTCCGCCACGGCGACTCGCTCCTGATCCTCGGCTCCAACCTCGGTGCCCCGACCGATCCCGACTGGTACCACAACCTGCTCGCCCACCCCGTGGTGCGGGTGGAGCTCGGCACTCGTACGTTCCAGGCCCTCGCGGTCCCCGCCGAAGGAGCGCGGCGCGAGGAACTGTTCGAGCACGCCGTGAAAGCGGCGCCCGGTTACGGTGATTACCAGGCCCGGACCGCCCAGCCCCTGCCGGTCGTGGTCCTGGAGCGCGCCGAGCCCGACGGCTGGGAGGCTCCCGGCGAGGTCAACAGCCTTGCCGACAAGCTCATGGAGGTCCACACCTGGCTGCGGGGCCAGTTGCGTCAGGTGAAGACGGAGGCCGACGCCCACTTCGCTGCACGGGCGGTTCACCCGGGCCCCGGTGCACCACCGGCCCCGGGCCTGGGACTCCAGATCAGGCAGCGCTGCCTGGCGTTCTGCAACGCACTGGAATTCCACCACACCAGTGAGGACGCGCACCTGTTCCCCGGAATCGCCCGCCATCACCCGCACTTGACCGATACCTTCGCCCGGCTCGCCGACGAACACCGCACGGTCGCGCGCATCCAGGGCGCGTTGGTGGCGCTGCTGGCGGACATCGGCATCGCGGATCCCGAGCGGTTCCGCGCGGAGCTGGACAGGATGTCCATGGAGCTGAACGCGCATCTGGATTACGAGGAGGAGCAGATCCTGCCCCTGCTGGCCGAGGTCCCCTGGCCTCCGGCTCCTCCGGCTCCTGCGGTTCCTTGAACCGAACCGAACCGAACCGAACCGAATGTGAATGGCTGAAAGGTTGTGCCGTGCGAGTAAGAGTCAAGGACTTCGATCACCTGGTGCTCAATGTGCAGGATGTCGAGCGCTCACTGGAGTTCTACTGCGGCCCACTCGGCCTGGAGCCGATCAAGGTGGACGAGTGGCGGGCCGGTGAGTTCCCGTTCCCGTCGGTACGGGTCAGCCCGAGCATGATCATCGACCTGCTGGGCCGGCCGCGTTCCGCGTCGAACGTCGACCACATCTGCCTGGTCGTCGAACCGCTGGACTGGCAACAGGTCATCGACTCGGGCACCTTCACGGTACTGGAGGGCCCGGTCAGCCGCTCCGGTGCCCGGGGCGAGGCGCAGTCGGTGTACGTCCGGGACCCGGACGGCAACACCGTGGAGCTGCGCTGGTATCCGCAGGACGTGGTGGAGGGCTGAACCGGACGGCCCGGGTCCGGGGCGGAAGCCCTGCCGATCGCACCGGAGGGTGCGGCAGGGTTCCGGCCCGGACCCGGTGTCCGTCATCCGTGGGCCTCCGCTCCTGCGCCCTGAGCCCGCCGCGCCGGCGTGCTGATCTCGGGCTCGTGCCGGGTCAGCGGCAGCAGCCGCGTCCGCAGCTATTGCACGCAGAATTCATTGCCCTCTGGATCGACGAGAACGGTCCACGTGCCCCCCGGTTCCTCGACCCTGCGGAGCACCGTCGCGCCCATCCCCTCCAGCCGGGTCACCTCCTCCTCGCGTCGCCCCGGTCCCGCGTGTACGTCCAGGTGGAGGCGGTTCTTCAGGTTCTTGGCCTCTGGCACGCGCTGGAACAGGAGCCGTCGGCCGAGGCCCGTTCCGCTCTCCCTCTCGTACGGATCGTCCGGATGCCGGACCGCCACGAGGTCGCGAAAGGCCCGGCGGCCGTCGACCAGGACCGTTGCCGTCTCCGGGACCGCCCCGAGGTCGAGCAGTCGGTCGATCAGTGCGCTGTTGTCCTCGACCAGGTAGCCGAGGACCTCGGCCCAGAAGGCGGCCTGGGCGTGCGGGTCGGTCGAGTCGATGACGATTTTCCAGTTCAGAGCCATGGCAACCGTTTATAGTGGTTACATGACCGAATCGGCAATGGGCGCGCCGGGCCTGACGCTCCGTACGAGGGAAGGCCGTCCCTACCGCTTCGATCCCGGCGCCCTGTGTCTGGAGTTGCTGCCCACCGGCGGGTATGCGCGGTACCCGGCGTACGAGGTGCTGCACACCCCCGCCGACCTGGTGCGATGGGCAGGCGAGAGCCGGCTGCCGGACGGCCTGTCCCTTTCGGTGAGTGCGGAGGAGCTGCGCCGGGCACACCAGTTGCGCGCCGCCCTCTGGAACCTGACCGCCGCCCGCGCGCACGGCCGCCCCCTCGCCGCGGCCGACCTCGCCACGGTGAACGCCACGGCGGCCGAGCCCCCGCTCGTCCCTCGTATCGACGCCGACTCCGGCGGCCTCGCATGGGCCCCGGACGCCACCGGCGGCGCCCTTCTGTCGACCGTCGCCCGCGACGCGGTGGAGCTGTTCACCGGTCCGTACACCGACCGCATCCGCGAATGCGGCTCCGACAGCTGCAAGTTGCTCTTCGTCGACACCTCACGGCCGGGCAGGCGCCGTTGGTGCGCGATGGAGCACTGCGGAAACCTCCACAAGGTACGGGCCCACCGGGCCCGGCACGCCACGACCGACCCCTCGGCTGACCGGAACCCTCTGTGGTCTTGAGGCCCTGATGAGGTCCTGCGGCCGTTCGGCCAGGTCTCGGAGGCACCCCCACTGTGTACGAACGTGACGGTCGACCCGTGATGTGTCACGTTTTCGCGCGGGGCGGGGTTGTCGGCCGCGGGGCGCGTCCGCTGCATGGCCCGGCAGGAACCCCGGCGCTCAACCCTTGCTGACATGTGCGACATCGGGAAGGGCATTAATGATTGAAGCGTCGATCGGTGCCCTTGGCGGACTCATTCCGGTTTTTGTCCTGATGGCGATTGTCTTCGCGATTCGGGTACTGCGGTGAGCCAAGGCGAAGAAACTTCCCGTGGTTCCTTCCGTATTGTGGTTCATTTCCCTGGTCGGGGCACTGGTTGGTTCTGTTCACGAACTCTCGTGAACATCGACTTGGCCGCCATCGAGGTGCCTCCCTCGCTCGTCGACAAACGACTCCTGTTCTCCGTCATCGACAGAGCCAGCCGCCCGTACATCGAGCACGTTCGGGCCGTCGCCGCCGGCCTGGACTCTTTACGAGATGACGTTCGGTGAGTGGTTTCTGGATTATCTCAAGGGCAGGGACGTGACGTTGTGTTCTCGCAACTTCGCGCCTGACGGCCCGTTCTACGAATTCCTGCCCTGAAACCGACCGCGGTGGTATCTCCGGTCCCGGCGACAAGAGATACCACCGCGTGAAGGTACCCGTGATCGGGCCCAGCGGCTTCGGGGACGCGGTGAGCAAGCCGTGCGGGCCTTCTCAGTGCCTCGCGATCCGCGGCGGGTCGACCACGACCGGCCCGGCCTGCGCCTGCCCGCAGGCACAGGCCGGGCCGGGCCGGGAAGCGTTCCGCGTACGACGAGAACACGGTGTCCAGTTCGCCGCCGCTACGCCGCGGGCCGGCAAAGCCCGGTGGCGGCGCTCAGAAGCCCGGCGGGCGGCGGAATCCGCCGATCACCTCCGCAAGGCACCGCACGAACTGGACCGCGGTGCGGTCGTGCAGGTAGGGAGCGATCACCTGGATACCGACCGGAAGCCCGTCCCGGGTCGTCCCGACAGGTGCCACCGCCGCGGGCAGATGGTTGACCGCCGACGGCGCCATCCACGTGAGCATGTCGCGATACGGCCGGTCGGCGCCGTCGACCTGCAGTGTCCGGACCGACCAGGTGGGATCGGGCTGCTGGTCGTGAGGGAAGGCGGCCGTGGGGGTCACCGGGCAGAGGAGCACGTCGACGTCGCGGAAGAACTCGGACCAGCGGCGCCGGGAGTGCTGCCGACGTTCGTCGAGCGCGTGCCACTCACGGAAGCTGACCGTCAGGTCCGACGCGAACCCGCCCGCGGCCCCTTCAGCGGCGGCGAAGTCCACGAGCCCGGCATACGACTCGTCCGGCTCGACCAGCCCGCTCTGCGCCATCAGCAACGGCTCATAGAGGGCCATCGTTTCTTCGAGCCCGACCGGTCCCTTGCCCTCGACCACGACGGCGCCCTCGGCCCGCACCGCTTCCAGCGTCGTCTGCATGATCGCGGCCAGCTCGCTGTCGACGGGGCAGAACGGGTCTTCGAGCCATGCCGCGACCCGAAAGCCCCGCAGAGTGGTCGACCTGGCGGCGGGCAGCTCCAGCCGCCAAGCCGGGGAGCGGTCGTGGTCCGCTCCTGCGAGGATGTCGAGACCCAGGTCGAGGTCGTCGGCGTGCCTGCCGAGCGGGCCGAGCACCGCCATATCGAAATCCGCCAGCGTCCCAGGAGCATGTCCCGAGACGCTCCCGTACCTCGGCACGATCCCGAACGACGTGCGCAGCCCGTAGACGCCGCAGAAGTGGGCAGGCACCCGAATCGAGCCCGCCGAGTCGCCGCCGAGCTCCAGGCCGGTCAGCCCAGCGGCGAGCGCCGCGGCGGACCCGCCGGACGAACCGCCAGGTCCGCGGGTCGGGTCCCACGGATTGTTCGTGGTCCCGTAGACCTCGTTGTAGGTCTGCCAGTCCCGGGCGTCCGGCGGCATGTTGGACTTGCCGAACACGATCGCTCCCTCGTTCTTGAGGCGCGCGACCGACTCGGCGTCGCTCGTCGAGACATGCTCCCCCCAGCGAGCCGAACCCCCGGTGGTCCGCATGCCCGCAACTTCGAGACTGTCCTTGATCGTCACAGGGACGCCGTGCAGGCGGCCGAGCGGTTCGCCGCGCGAGACCGTGCGGTCGGCCTCCAGCGCTGCGGCCCTCGCACCCTCCTCGTCCCGGGCGACAATGGCGTTCACCTTCGGATCGAGTTGCTCCACCCGGGCGAGGTAGTGGTCGAGCAACTCGACGCTCGATACCTCCTTTGCCGCGACGGCGGCAGCGAGCTGGCCTGCGGAGCGAAATGCCAGATCGGTCATGCGAACCTCCAGTAAAGCTTGACCCGCGGCGATCACATCTCTGTGGGCGACGCAAAATCCCAGTTCAGGGCGGGTCTCACTCGACTTTAGCGGACGTGGGGGACCATGTCGGGGTGTGGCTTTTCTCACTTTCCGCCACAGCTTCGCCCGGCACGCCGGGCAGCGACCGGAGGTCGACGGGCTCGGGAATGTTCACGAGAAATGGGTTCTGGCACACATTCCGCTTTCCGTGAAAGGGACTCGCTGGGTGATGGGTTGGAGGATCTCGCTCTGGGTGCCGAGCACTTCGACCGGTTGCCCGTCGCGTCAGACTGCAAGGAGCCTTCGGCCTTGTCGGCCGGCCGCTGGGCGTTCTATGCCCGCACTGAATCAAGCCAGTTCAACGCCGCTGACGAGAGCGCCACACGCGGCACCGTGGTGTCGCTGATCTTCTCCGCCGGCGACTGCGAGGTGGACGCCTACCTCTTCGGTGACGAAGACGACCCTGTGATGTGTCCGACTGGGGACCCCGATGTCGGCTGCCCTAGCGACGACTACCTCGAACGAAACCAGGCCGCGGGTTCAGGCTCCTGAAGAGGCCGCAAGTCGGCCATTCGGCTCAGGCCAGCAACACCCTCTTCCGCAACAGCGTGAATCCTGCTCGGCCGAACATTTGGCGCTTGAGCATCTTGATCCGGTTGACGTGCCCTTCGACAACACCTGAGCTCCAGGGCAGCGTGAGACCAGCGATGACAGCGTCCCGATCGCGGTCGATGCCTGCGGGCTGTGACCGGCCGCCAGCATGTCAGCCCGTCCAGGATCGCCACTGGTGATTCCCGGGCAACTTCCCGACGGCCAACGCGGCTCCTGCCATCACACTCCGTGTTGGACCACGGAAAGTGAGCCAGAGCCCGAGTTCCGACGGCAGATGTGCACGATTTCGGGAGGCGCCCCGCCCGGGCCGTGGTCGATGTTCACGAGAACGGGAGGCGCCTCGCGGCCCCTCCCGCTGGCAGGGTGGAGGTAGGCGTTGGTTGGGCCGCGTGCCGACGTCAGTGCGCCCCTTAGGGTGGTTTGATGTTCGATTGTCTGGAGATCAGGGTGTTGCCGCCGGGGCCCCGGTTCGCTGCCCAGGTGCGGTTCTGGGTCAACGGCGAGGACGTGGTCGAAGAGACGGTCGGCGAAGGCGGCCGCGGACCGTACGCGACCGATGTGCTGCCGGCCGACTGTCCCAGCCCTCTCCGGGCGACCAGCGAGGCGCGACGCCTGGAGCTGGGGGGACCGGACTGCACTGGTGGCTGCTGCGGCTTCCTGACCGTCGTCATGCAGCGGTCCGGGGAGATCGCGCAGTGGTCGGACTGGGAGGTCCCGTGGGAGGGCCAAAGCGCCATGCCCTACCGTCCGCCGGAACTCCACTTCGACGCGAGTCAGTACGACGCCGAAGTCGCTCGCGCTGAGGCGGACCAATGGTGGCAGGGGCACCCGTAGGCCCAGCACGGCATGACCCCGCCGCCTGCGTCGTCGGTCAGGTTGTGGCGTGCTCCCGCGTCTATCCCGTAGGCCCGTACCGCATCTCCGTAGAGGCTTCCGTCGCCCGCTGTGCGTCCGCCGTGCGCGGGCCGAAACCCAGGAGGGGTAAGCGCGGTCCGGTGGGAGACGGTGACGATCGTCCCGGAGTCCACGGTGGCTACGGGCTGGGCGTTGCGGTTGGGGAGTACACCCCAGCGCGTGGTCTGTTCGTTTCTGAACTCGAAGCGTTCTTGGGGTAGGTGATCCATGCCGTCCGTTACGATCCGGCACCCGACGCCTCCAGTTGCGTCACTTCTGCCTCGCGTTGCTCCGGGCTTGCGTGCACGTCAGTTGGAGCCGGCTCTGCGTGACCCGGAGGGCTTACGCCGCCGGCGCGGTCCGGACGCCGGGCTGCCCGCGGAGACGGGTGCCCCTGGCGTGCGGTCGACGGCGGCAGGGGGGGCGGGTTGTGCTCGGTGGCCGGAAGTCTCGGTTGTCCTGCGGCCGTTCGGCCGGGCGCAGGGGGTACCCCCTGTGTGTGAACGTGACAGTCGACCCGTGGTGTGTCACGTTTTTGCGCGGGGGTGGGGCTGGGGGCCGGTGTGATGGTGATCAGTGCTGAGCGGGTGGGGTCCCCTCGTCGTTGCCCTCGATGAAGTGGTCGAACTCGCCGGCCTGGACGCCCTTGGTGAAGGCGTCCCATTTGGTCTGGGTGGTCGTGACGATGTTGGTGGGGTCGCCGGTCTCGCGGAGGTAGACGAGTTCGTCCGGTCCGAAGGCGATCTCGATCCAGGGGCCGGGGCCCTCCTCGCCCTCGGGGGCGGCGCGGACCCAGGTGAGGTCGGTGGGGATGTCAGCCATGGAGAGTGTCCTTCTTCAGGGTATGGAGGAGGGCGGCCAGGGCGGCGGGGGCGGTACGGAGCGTTGCGCCGCTCGGGTCGCCGGACTCGGTCAGGCCAATGGTGCCGCTGGGGGAGGCGCATATGTGTATGCAGGCGTCTCCCTCCCCGCAGTACGACGACTTCTGCCATATGGATGTAGGCACGGTGACGTCCTTTCACAGATCCTGTGCGATACGACGGATGAAGTCCCGAGACTTCCTGGGTGTGAGTGCGACCGTGTCCATTCGGTCGAGAAGTGTCCGGTACTTCAGCAACTGGGCTTCGACATCAAGCAGTACGGATCCGTGGGACTGGTCGAGGTGCACCGTGTCGAGCTGCGGCACAGGACCGACCCCGTACGCGACCGACTGCCCAGAGCCCGGGTAGGCCCCGGCGTCGAACGGAATCACGGTTACGGTGATATGCGGGTGTTCGTCCATCGTGAGGATGTGTTCCAGCTGTTTTCGCGCCGTGCTGGAACCTCCGAATTTCATCCGGAGGGCGGCCTCGTGCACGACGGTTGAGTACGGGGTGGGCGACGTCCGGTAGATGATGTCCTGCCGCTTGATGCGGTGGGAGACGCGGTGCTCGATCTCCGGCGGTGAGAGCTCGGGCACCACCTGGCCGAATACCTCGCGCGCGTGATCTGCGGTCTGAAGCAGTCCAGGGATATGGCAGGTGTACGCGGTGCGCAACGCGGTTGCATGGTGCTCGAACTCGGCCAGGTTCAGCAGCCCCCTCGGCAGAATGCTCCGGTACTGCTCCCACCAGCCGGTCGATCTGTCGCCTGCCATGGCTGCCAGCGCTTCCACGTACGCCGGGTCGGTGCAGGCATAGGTGCGAGCCATTGCCCGCACGCGCTCAGCGCTTACGCCGAATCGAGCGCTCTCCACGTTACTGAGCTGTCCTGAACTGGTTCCCAGCTGCTTCGCAGCCTCGGTGGCGGTCATCCCCGCGCGCTCTCTGAGCTTGCGGAGCTCACCTGCAAGACGGGTGCGGCGGGCCGTGGCTGCTGGCCTCGCTGCCATGGAACTCCTCCTGGCTGTCGAATGGTTGGGATGTCACTCGCACGAGGGAATCAAGATGGATTTTCTCGAAGTTTCGCAAAACATCTTTGCCGCGAGAGCTTAGTCTCCGTCTCAGGCCACCCGCCCGGAAGTACCCCGCTCGACGGAGCGGCCTCGTCACCGGGCAACCCGAAGCGCACCCTCCAACTTCCTTCCGTGATCGGAGACTTCCATGGTCAGTGCCACGGTATCGCCGCCCTGGACGTACACCCTCCAACTTCCGCAGGATCCCCGCGCACCCGGCGTGGCCCGTACGACGCTTCGCACCATCCTGCGCGTGCACGGCATGCGTGAACTCACCGAGATCGCCGAGCTGTTGGCGAGTGAGCTGGTCACCAACGCGTATCTGCACTCCTCGGGGGAGTACTCCCTGCGGCTGCGCGATGCCGGGCGCAGCCGGGTCCGGCTGAGCGTCTGGGACACCAATCCGCACATCCCGGCGCCGTTCCGGTGGAGTGCCGAGGCCCCGGCGGAGCTGGCGGAGCGGGGGCGCGGGCTGTACCTCGTCACCCTCTACGCGGAGAGCTGGGGTGCGTACCCCATGCGTGGCGGGCTGCCGGGGCAGGGCGGGAAGCTGCTCTGGGTGGAGTGCGCAGCAAAGGGAGAGGGATAGGCGGGAGTGCGCGGCAACCCCTCAGGCGGCTGTGGGTGCCGCCTCGGGCGACAAGGTGGCACCGCACCGCTTCCCCGGCGCCGCCGGAGACGGGGGCCACGGCGATGCCGGCGTGGCCGTGCGCCGTCCGACGGCCGACCGCGCGCCCACCCGATCGGCGCATCCCGACGCGGACGCGTCCCGCCGGTCAGAGGGGAGGATTCGCGCCCCCGCCTCCACCGCCACCGTCACCGAGGTCGTGAACGAGAGCACGTCGACGACCGCCATGTCCAGGCAGCCATGTCGGCGGCGGTGATCACGACGCGCGCCTGGGCTCGTTCACGAGGCCGTGGACCAAGGGCCGGGGAAGTGCTGCTGCGGGTACGCCTCGACGACGTGGACGGGCTGCGGGGAAGCGGGGTTGGACGGGTGGGCCCGGTCCGCGCCGGTATCCGCGTGGGCCGTGGGCGAGGCGCCGAAGACCAGGAAGGACAGCGTGGACAGGGCGGCGATGGCGGTGCGCAGGAGCACGCGGGAGTTCCCGCATGCGCGCGTGAGTCGGCTCATAACATATTAGGAAAATATAAGCGTGTGATAGTTCCGGGATTGCCCGGCGCGACGCGCTCAGAGCCGCCTGAATGCCGTACCGCTCAGGTGGTCCATGTAGGTGCCGACGGCCCGGCTGTCCGCCGCCGGTGAGATCAGTGCCACGTGGTTGTCCGGGCGGACCAGGACGAGGGTGTCGGTGCCCGGCTCGATGCCGTACGCCGTACGGGCATGGCCCGCCTCGTCGGCCAGATCGGCGGGGCCGCCCGCGTCCATTCCGTACACCCGCACCGCGTCGCCGTACGCCGCTTCCGTCGCCCGTAGCGCGTTTGCCGTGCCCGGGCCGAAGCCCAGCAGGGTGAAGTGCGGTCCGGCGAACGCTTCGAAGAGGCGGGTCGGTGCGCCTGTCACGGCGTCGCGGCAGGGGGCGTCCGGGGCGCGGTCGCCCGCTTGCAGACGGGCGGTGGAGCCCGTGGGGGAGAGCGAACTCCAGCGGTAGCCACGCGTCAGGCCCGTGGTCTCGGCGGTACCCGCCGCGTCCAGGCCGCCGCCCGGCTGTTTGATCGCTTCGAGGGTGGCCCGCAGCCGCTCGGAGGTGATGTCCAGCGTCCAGGAGGCCACGGGCAGCCGCTCCTCCTCGTACGTGTCCAACAGGCCCGGATCCGACTGGCCGGTGACGACCCGGGCGAGCTTCCAGCCCAGGTTGAACGCGTCCTGGATCCCGGTGTTCATGCCCAGTCCGCCCGCGACGGAGTGCACATGCGCGGCGTCCCCGGCCAGCAGGACGCGGCCCACCCGGTAGCGGTCGGCCATGCGCTCGTTGCCCCGGTACGTGGACAGCAGGTCGGCCTGCGTCAGATGGGTGCCCGGCAGTCCGGTGTGCCGGGCGAAGAGCCGGCGGAAGCTCTCCAGTGAGGGCGGTACGGGGGCTCCCGCCCGGTCCCGCTCCGGCCCGGCCTGGAACCACCAGCCCGACCGCGTACCCGGGATCGGGCACAGCAGCACGGCACCGTCCTCGTCGAACCACTGGTGCCAGTAGCCGCGGTCGGGGCCGTCCGCCTCCACGTCCCCGCAAACCATCATCTGCTCCTCGGTCGTCTTCCCCTCGAACGGGATGCCGAGCAGTTTGCGTACCGAGCTGTGACCGCCGTCGCACCCCACCACGTACCGCGCCGCGAGGCTCCGGCCGTCGGCGAGCGTGACGGTCACCGAGTCGGGTCCTGCCGCCAACCCGCTTGCTTCCGCGTCGAGTTCCACGTGTACGCCGAACTCCGCCAGGCGGTCCCGCAGGATCTCCTCCAGCCGCCACTGGGCGATCAGCCACGGCCGGTCGTACGGGGCGTCCGGCGTCGGGTGCGACGCCTCGAACGGGTCGGTGTCGGTGATCGGCAGCCCGTTGCGGTACTTCCGCATGGGCAGCGGCGCCGAGCCCGCCGCCAGAACCCTGTCCACGATCCCGAGGTCCTCCAGGACCTCCAGGGAACGGGGGTTGGGGCCCTTGGCCCGCGAGCTGCGCGGAAACTCGGGGGACTTGTCGATGATCCGTACGGCGACGGAACGCCGGGCCAGATCGCAGGCCAGGGTCAGGCCGGTGGGGCCCGAGCCGACGATCAGTACCTGGGTGATGGGCGCGGGGGCGGGTGTGGGCATGCGGGCTCCTCGGTCGCGGTCCGTGGACACCCAGGGAAGCGTAACCGAGTTAAAAAAGCAACGCAGTAACTAAAATTCCGCGTCCGCGGCCTTGCGGGCGTCGTACGCGACGCGCGCCTTCGCGATCTCGCTCTGATGCACCTCGGTCCAGGTGACGAGCGCCCGGATCGTGGTGTGCAACGTGCAGCCGAGCGGCGTCAGCTCGTACTCCACGCGCGGCGGCACCACCGCGTGGACCGTCCGCTCGACCAGTCCGTCGCGTTCCAGCTGGCGCAGGGTGACGGTCAGCATTCGCTGACTGATGCCGTCGATCTCGCGGCGCAGCTGGGTGAAACGGAGCCTGCGCCGGTCCAGCAGGGCGATGACGAGCAGCGACCACTTGTCGGCGACCCGGTCCAGGATCTGCCGCACCTCGCAGCCCTCGCGGGTGTCCCACTGGAACGGATCGGGGTCGCCGATCAGCTCGCCCGCGCTCCCGGTGCCTTTGAGGTGACTCGGTGACTTCGAAGTGCCTTCTTCCATGACAACCGATGCTGACGCACGATGCCATTGGTTACAAGAGGGAACTGACCCTCTTCCGAGTAACCCTTCCATTGGCGTACCCGAAGGGGACAGCTGTGTCCGTCGTGCCCGAATCGCCCGCTCAGAGCCGATCACCCGTGATGACCGCCCGTGACCGCGTCCTGCTCCTCGTCCTGTGCGGCACGATCTTCCTGGAGGGCATCGATGTCGCCATGCTCGCGGTCGCCGTGCCCTCGATCAGGGCCGATCTCGGTCTGTCGACCGGCACCGCGGCCTGGGTGATGAGCGCGTACGTTCTCGGTTACGCCGGGTTCACCCTGCTCGGCGGACGCGCCGCCGATCTGCTGGGCAGACGGCGGATGTTCCTGCTCTGGCTCACTGTCTTCCTGCTCTTCTCCGGCCTCGGCGGCTTCGCGGAGCAGGGCTGGATGCTGATCGTCGCCCGCTTCGTCACCGGGGTGGCCGCCGCCTTCATGACCCCGGCCGCGATGTCGCTCATCACCACCTCCTACGAAGAGGGGCCGCAGCGCAACAAGGCGCTGCTGATCTTCGCGGGCACCGCGGCCGGCGGTTTCTCGCTCGGCCTCGTCATCGGCGGGCTGCTGACCCAGCTCGGCTGGCGCTGGGTGTTCTTCGCACCGGTGCTGCTGGCCGGGGCCATCCTGCTCGCCGCGGTCCGGATCGTCCCGGCCGAGGCACGGCCGGTCCGTACCGGCGGTTTCGATCTGGCGGGGGCCGCCGCGGCGGCCGGGGCGATGCTGCTGCTCGCGTACGGGATCGTGCGGCTGGAACGCGGGGCGGCCGGCTGGGGCTGGTCGGCGGGGGCGTTCGCCGCGGGGCTGCTCCTGATCGGGGCCTTCGTCCTGATCGAGCGGCGCTCCCCGGCCCCGCTGGTCAGGCTCGCCCTGCTGCGCCGGGCCTCGATGATCCGCGCCGATCTCGGTGCCCTGCTGTTCGTGGGCTCGTTCTTCGGCTTCCAGTTCGTGGTGACGCTCTACCTCCAGGAGCTGCGCGGCTGGTCCTCGCTGCAGACCGCGCTCGCCCTGGTGGCGATGGGTGCCGACGCGGTCATCGCACCGACCCTCACCCCGCGCCTGGTGAACCGATACGGCAATGCGCGGGTGATCCTCGGCGGCTTCGTCCTGGCCATTGCCTCGTACGGCCTGTTCCTGCCGGTCGGGATGGACTGGTCGTACGCGGCGATGCTCCCGACCCTGATCCTCACCGGGACCGCCTTCGCCCTGGCCTACGGTCCGCTGACGATCGCGGCGACCGACGGCGTACCGGACCGGGAACAGGGCCTGGCCGGCGGGCTGCTGCACACCTCGACGCAGTTCGGCTCGGCGGTCGGGATCTCGGCGGTGACGGCGGTGTACGGGATCGCGTCGGCGGGTACGGACGGCTCGCCCGATGCCACCCTGGCGGCCTACCGGGCGGCGCTCGTCGTCCCGGTGGTGATGGTGGCGGCGGGGGCGCTGGTCACCGCGCTGGGGTTGCGGCCGACGAGGAAGAAGCGGCGTCCCCGGCCGGCGGTGCCGACGGCGCAGGCTGCGCGGCAACGGTCTGCGCCTGCGCCCTCGTCCGCCGCGACGTCCGGAACGCGTCCCAGGTCAGGAGGATGAGCGCCAGCCACACCAGGGCGAACCCGGCCCACCGCTCCGGTGGCATCGCCTCGTGGAAGTACAGGATGCCGAGGATGAACTGGAAGACCGGCGCGAGGTACTGCAGCAGGCCCAGCGTGGAGAGCGGTACGCGGATCGCCGCCGCTCCGAACAGGACGAGCGGCGTGGCCGTGACGACACCCGTCGCGGCCAGCAGCGCCGCATGACCGAGGCCCTCGGAGGCGAACGTCGAGTCGCCCTGCGCGCCCAGCCACAGCAGATAGCCGAGCGCGGGCACGAACAGCACGGCGGTCTCGGCGGTGAGCGACTCCAGGCCGCCCATGTTGACCTTCTTCTTCACCAGGCCGTACGTCGCGAAGGAGAACGCCAGCGTCAACGAGATCCACGGCGGCTGTCCGTAACCGATCGCCAGCACCAGCACCGCCGCGACGCCGGTGCCGACCGCCACCCACTGCGTGGGGCGCAGCCGTTCGCCGAGGAGCAGGACGCCCATCGCGATGGTGACCAGCGGATTGATGAAGTAGCCGAGCGAGGCCTCGACGACGTGCCCGTTGTTCACGGACCAGATGTACAGACCCCAGTTGACCGTGATCACGGCCGCCGCGACCGATATCAGGCCGAGCTTCCTCGGCTGCCGTATCAGCTCGCCGATCCAGGACCAGCGGCGCAGCGCCAGCAGCGCGAGCCCGACGACCCCGAGGGACCAGACCATGCGGTGGGCGAGGATCTCGATCGCGCCGGCGGGCTTCAGCAGCGGCCAGAACAGGGGGACGATGCCCCACAGGCCGTATGCGCCGATACCGGACAGCAACCCGGCCCGCTGGTCATTCGTCCCCTTCACGGACCCTCCCGGTATGCCTGTCTCAGCTGTTCCGCGTCGATCGATCCGTCGACTGCATGACGGTAGCGCCGGAAGGACCCCATGTCATAGCCGTATCGTCATACGGTCATGACAATGGGGCCCCTGGGGCGCGGGAGGGGGAGTGGCGGAGTTACGCCGTGGCCGCTGTCCCGGCCACCGCCGCGGCCACCGTCTCGGCGAGCGGCGTCGTCGGCCGGCCGATCAGCCGGGCCAGGTCACCGCTCGTACCGGCGAGCAGCCCGCGCTCGACCGCGGCGTCCACATCGACGAGGATCGCCGCGAAACCCTCGGGCAGGCCGGCGCCGACCAGGATCTCCTGGTGGACGGCGGCCGGGACGTTCTTGTGGACGATCTCCTTGCCGGTGGCCTTGGCGACCTCGGCCGCGTACTCGGCGAACGACCAGGCGACATCGCCGCTCAGCTCGTAGACCGCGCCGATGTGGCCCTCGCCGGTCAGTACGGCGGCCGCCGCGGCGGCGTAGTCGGCGCGGGTGGCGGAGGCGACCCGCCCGTCGCCCGCGTTGGCGACGACGGCGCCGTGCTCCAGGACGGGGGCGAGGTTGGCGGTGTAGTTCTCGGTGTACCAGCCGTTGCGCAGGAAGGTGTGCGGCAGTCCGGCGTCGAGGATCAGCTGCTCGGTGACCTTGTGCTCGTCGGCGAGCGTGAAGTCCGCGTCGGGACCGCCCAGTACGCCCGTGTACGCGAGCTGCGCGACGCCCGCCGCCTTGGCCGCGTCGATGACGGCGGTGTGCTGCGGGACACGCCTGCCGACCTCGCTGCCGGAGATGAGCAGGACGCGGTCACCGGCCCGGAAGGCGCCCTTGAGGGACTCCGGACGGTCGTAGTCGGCGACGCGGAGCTCGATGCCGCGGGCGGCGAGCGGGGCGGCCTTCGCCTCGTCGCGGACGACGGCGGCGATCTCGGTCGCGGGCACGGTGGTGAGCAACTGGTCGATGACGAGACGGCCGAGCTCTCCGGTGGCTCCGGTGACGACGATGCTCATGGGTTTCTCCTCTTTCGGTGGCGCTGGTCCTTGTTCGGGCTCTCGAACTCACCGTACGGGGTGCACTAACCAAACGAAAGTACCCACTTTGAAGTAAGGTACTTGCATGAGCGTGAGTGACCCGGGCCTGAGCCGGAAGCCCGACGTGAACCGGCAGATGTGCCCCTCCCGGCTGGTGCTGGAACACGTCACCAGCCGCTGGGGCGTCCTGGTCCTCGCCGCGCTGCTGGAGCGCTCGTACCGCTTCAGCGAACTGCGCCGCGAGGTCGGCGGGGTCAGCGAGAAGATGCTGGCCCAGACCCTCCAGACCCTGGAGCGGGACGGTTTCGTGCACCGGGACGCGAAGCCGGTGATCCCGCCCCGGGTCGACTACTCGCTCACCGGGCTGGGCCGGGAGGCCGCCGAACAGGTATGGGCGCTGGCCCGCTGGACGGAGCGCCGCCTGGACGCCGTGCACGCGGCGCGCGAGACGTACGACGCGCGGAAGGCGTACGACGCGTAGGACCACCCGGAAGCAGCAGGAAGGCAGCGGTCAGTCCGGCTGAGGTGCCCGCCCCTCCTCCAGCGTCCGCAGCGCCCGCGAGACGTCGAACGGCAGGATCGTCACCGCCACGTGCGGCAGCGGCGCCAGCGTCTTCGCCATCTGCTCACCCGTGCCCCGGTGCAGCAGCTTCCCGAGCACGTTGCGGTACGTACGCCGGGGGACCAGCACCGTCAGCCAGGTGTTCCCGTCCTCCGTGGTGCGGACCGCCAGCTGCCGCATCGCATTGCGCAGCCGCCGGTCCGGGCACGCCACCAGTTCCAGGGACACGGTCGTGGCGGCCGTCGTCTCCCATCGGGCGGCCAGCCGTCTGCCGTACGCCTCGTCGATCGCGAAGTGCACCGCCCGGATCTCGTCCGGACGCAGCTCATGGGCGTACCGCAGGGCCTTCAGCGTCGCCAGGTCGAGCGACTCGACGAGCACGAAGACCAGATGGCGGCGGGTCCGGGCACGGTCGGCGCCCGGAGCCTGGATGCTCTGCAGCGCGGCCGCCTCGTGCCGGTACTCGCGGTTGATCCGCGTCAGTGCCCAGACCCCGAGCGGGAAGACCACCACGACCAGCCAGGCGCCCTCGGTGAACTTGGTGACCGCGAAGATCAGTACGACGGCGGCCGAGATGAACGCGGTGAGCCCATTGACCACGATCTTCAGCCGGCGCCGCGGCTCCCGGCGCCGCAGGTGGTACGCGGTGAGGCCGGCCCCGGCCATGGCGAACGCGGTGAACACACCGATCGCGTACAGCGCCACCAGCCTGTCCACGCTGGCACCGGTGGCCAGCAGCAGCGCCAGCGAGACGATGGTCAGCGAGATGATGCCGTTGGAGAACGCCAGCCGGTGCCCGCGCCGGGTCAGCACGCGCGGCAGGAACCGGTCCTCGGCGACGAAACTGGCGAGGTACGGGAAGCCGGTGAACGGGGTGTTGGCGCCGGTGTAGAGGATCAGCGCGGTCGCCAGCTGTACGAAGATCAGCCCGGCCGTACCGGCCGGCCCGCTGCCGAACGCGAGGTGGGCCTCCTGCGCGATCACGGTCGGGGTGCCGTCCTTGTACGGCACCGCGTGGGTGAAGTGCGCCAGCGTGGACACGCCCAGCACGAGGGTGCCGAGCACCGCGCTCATGGCGATGAGGGTGCGGCGGGCGTTGCGGCCCTGGGGTTCACGGAACGTGGAGATGCCGTTGGAGATCGCTTCGAGCCCGGTGAGGGACGAGCCGCCGTTGGCGAACGAGCGCAGCACGATGAAGAGCGAGGCGCCGTAGAGCCAGCCGTTGCCCGGGGCACCGAGCGGCACGACCCCGGCGGCGTGCAGATCGGCGCGCGGCAGCTCGCCGAAGATCCCGCGCAGCGCGGCGACGAGGAGGACGAGCCCGATGGCGGCCATGAAGAGGTAGGCGGGCAGCGCGAAGGCCCGGCCCGCCTCGCGGACCCCGCGCAGATTCCCGTACGCGAGCAGCACGATGACGGCGACGGAGACCGGGAGCTGGAGATGGTCCAGGCCGGTGAAGTTGCCGCCGACCAGATGGGCGAGCGAGATCAGGGCGTTCGTACCGGCCGAGACCTGCACGGCCACGGTGACGATGTAGTCGACGAGCAGTGCCACGGCGGCGATCTGCGCGATGTTCGGCCCGAAGTTCTCCCGGGCGACGACGTACGACCCGCCGGCCCGGGTGTAGATCATCACGACATCGCTGTAGCAGAGCGTCAGGAGCAGCAGCACCAGCAGGATCGCGCCGGTCACCGGCATGAGCAGTGTGAAGGCGGCGACACCGACGACGGGTACGAGGACCCGGAGCATCTCCTCGGAGCCGTACGCGGTCGAACTGACGCAGTCGGAGGCGAGCACCCCGAGCGCCGTCCGGTTGTTCAGCTTCTCCTCGCTGATGCGCTCGGTGGTGAGAGCTCTGCCGAGCAGACGACGCTTGATGCGGTAGGCGGGGCGGTCCAGGGTCATGGCCACATGGTGCGCGGTGGCCGGGCGCACTCCTGGACGCAATCGCCGGACGGGCCGAAATTCAGCCCGTCCGGCGACGGCAGGTGGCGATGGCGGAAACCGTCAGCCGACGACGGTCCAGTTGTCGTTGCCCGCGAGAAGCGCGGCCAGGTCGCCCTTGCCGTTCTGTTCGACGGCGGTGTCGAGCTGTTCGGCCATCTGTGTGTCGTAGACGGGCCGGTCGACGCTGCGCAGGACTCCGATGGGGGTCTGGTGGAGGGTGTCGGGGTCGGCGAGGCGGGACAGGGCGAAGGCCGTGGTGGGGCTGGCGGCGTGGGCGTCGTGGACGAGGATCTGGGACTTGTTGTCGTCGGTGACCGTGACGACCAGCAGGTCGCCGGTGGCGGGGTCGCGTACGACGCCCTTGGTGTCGTCCGTGCCGAAGAGGATGGGCTGCCCGTGTTCCAGGCGGATGACGGCGTTCTGTGCCTGGTCCTTGTCCTTGAGGGCTTCGAAGGCGCCGTCGTTGAAGATGTTGCAGTTCTGGTAGATCTCCACCAGTGCCGTGCCGGGGTGGTCGGCAGCGGCGCGCAGGACGCTGGTGAGGTGTTTGCGGTCGGAGTCGATGGTGCGGGCGACGAAGGATGCTTCGGCGCCCAGGGCCAGGGACACCGGGTTGAACGGGGCGTCGAGGGAGCCCATCGGTGTCGATTTGGTGATCTTGCCGACTTCGGAGGTGGGGGAGTACTGGCCCTTGGTGAGTCCGTAGATCCGGTTGTTGAAGAGGAGGATCTTGAGGTTCACATTGCGGCGCAGGGCGTGGATGAGGTGGTTGCCGCCGATGGACAGGGCGTCGCCGTCGCCGGTGACGACCCAGACGGACAGGTCGCGGCGGGAGGTGGCCAGTCCGGTGGCGATGGCGGGGGCGCGGCCGTGGATGGAGTGCATCCCGTAGGTGTTCATGTAGTACGGGAAGCGGGAGGAGCAGCCGATGCCGGAGACGAAGACGATGTTCTCTTTGGCCAGGCCGAGTTCGGGCATGAAGCCCTGGACGGCGGCGAGGACGGCGTAGTCGCCGCAGCCGGGGCACCAGCGGACTTCCTGGTCGGATTTGAAGTCCTTCATGGTCTGTTCGGCTTCGGCCTTGGGCACCAGGTGGAGGAGGGGGTTGGTGTCAGGCATCGATGGCCTCCTTCAGTGCCGTCGCGAGCTGTTCGGCCTTGAACGGCATGCCGTTGACCTGGTTGTGGCTGTGTGCGTCGACGAGGTATTTGGCCCGGATGAGGGTGGCGAGCTGGCCGAGGTTCATCTCGGGCACGATCACCTTGTCGTAGTGGTTCAGTACCTCGCCGAGGTTGGCGGGGAAGGGGTTGAGGTGGCGCAGGTGGGCCTGGGCGATGGGGTGCCCGGTGGCGCGCAGGCGGCGGACGGCGGCGGTGATGGGTCCGTACGTGGAGCCCCAGCCCAGGACCAGGGTGCTCGCCTGGTCGGGGTCGTCGACCTGGATGTCGGGGACCTCGATGCCGTCGGTCTTGGCCTGGCGGGTGCGGACCATGAGGTCGTGGTTGGCGGGGTCGTAGGAGATGTTGCCGCTGCCGTCCTGCTTCTCGATGCCGCCGATACGGTGTTCGAGACCGGGAGTGCCGGGCAGGGCCCAGGGGCGGGCCAGGGTCTGCGGGTCGCGCTTGTAGGGCCAGAACACCTCGGTGCCGTCGGCCAGTTCATGGTTGGGACCACTCGCGAACCGCACCCGCAGATCCGGGAGGTCGTCGACGTCGGGGATCCTCCACGGCTCGGAACCGTTGGCGAGATACCCGTCGGAGAGGAGGAAGACCGGGGTGCGGTACGTCAGGGCGATCCGGGCGGCGTCGAGCGCGGCATCGAAACAGTCCGCCGGGGTCCTGGGCGCCACGATCGGGACCGGGGCCTCGCCGTTGCGCCCGTACATCGCCTGGAGAAGATCGGCCTGCTCGGTCTTGGTGGGCAGACCCGTGGACGGGCCGCCGCGCTGGATGTCGATGACGACCAGCGGCAGTTCCAGCGAGACCGCCAGCCCGATCGTCTCCGACTTCAGCGCCACCCCGGGCCCGGACGTCGTCGTCACCGCGAGCGAACCGCCGAACGCGGCACCCAGCGCAGCCCCGATACCCGCGATCTCGTCCTCGGCCTGGAACGTACGGACACCGAAATTCTTGTGCCTGCTGAGCTCATGCAGAATGTCGGAAGCCGGAGTGATCGGATACGAGCCCAGATACAACGGCAGATCCGCCTGCCGCGCCGCGGCGATCAGTCCGTAGGACAGCGCCAGGTTCCCGGAGATGTTGCGGTACGTACCCGCCGGGAAGGCCTGCGAGGCCGGCGCCACCTCGTAGCTGACGGCGAAGTCCTCCGTCGTCTCCCCGAAGTTCCACCCCGCCCTGAACGCGGCCACGTTCGCCTCCGCGATCTGCGGCTTCTTCGCGAACTTCGCCCGCAGGAACGCCTCGGTCCCCTCCGTCGGCCGGTGATACATCCAGGACAAAAGCCCGAGCGCGAACATGTTCTTCGAACGCCCGGCCTCCTTGCGGGAGAGCCCGAACTCCTTCAGCGCCTCGATCGTCAGCGTCGTCAACGGCACCGGATGCACGCTGTACGCCTCCAGCGAGCCGTCCTCCAGCGGACTGGTCGCGTAGCCGACCTTCGCCATCGGGCGCTTGGTGAACTCATCGGTGTTCACGATGATTTCGCCGCCGCGCGGCACATCATCGATGTTCGCCTTCAACGCGGCCGGGTTCATCGCGACCAGAACATTCGGCGCGTCACCCGGGGTGAGGATGTCGTGGTCGGCGAAATGCAGCTGGAACGACGAAACCCCCGGCAGGGTGCCTGCGGGGGCGCGGATCTCGGCGGGAAAGTTCGGCAGCGTGGACAGATCGTTCCCGAACGACGCGGTCTCCGAAGTGAACCGGTCACCGGTGAGCTGCATGCCGTCCCCGGAGTCACCCGCGAAACGGATGATCACCCGGTCCAGGCGGCGGATCTCCTTCTCGCCGGCGCCCGCATGATCGGAACGGGGGGCACGCTGTCCCCCGACGAGCGCCTCGCTGGCCTCATCGGCCTGTTCGGCTGGGCTACTGACCTGGCTGGTCACTGAACTGGACCTCCCTCGGGGCGGCGGCTCGGGACCGGCCGGCCCGCCGACCGTCCCAAGGCCCACCCTACGTCGGTAAGGGTCGCCTTCCCTTGACCGATCATATGGTGGACGTCGTTTTGAGACGCGATTTGATACCGGTTTGTCATGTTTGGCAAGCCCCCCAGCCGTTCGATGAAGACGCTGTGCACTCATTCTTTGGTTCTAGGACTTCTTCTTTGGTTCCAGGACTCCGATTCTTTGGTTCCAGGACTCCGATCGGCCGCCGAGGCGGCCGATCGGAGTCCGCGGTGACCTCCACCGGCCCGCACCGGCTCTCACCAGGTATCTGACAGAGTGTCAGCGAATCAGGAGTTCAGGTAGGTCAGCACCGCCAGTACCCGGCGGTGATCCCCGTCACTGGGGGACAGGCCCAGCTTCAGGAAGATATTGCTGACGTGCTTCTCCACGGCGCCGTCGCTCACCACCAGCTGCCTGGCCACCGCGGAATTCGTCCGCCCCTCCGCCATCAGGCCGAGCACCTCGCGCTCGCGCGGCGTCAGCCCGGCCAGGACGTCCTGCTTACGGCTCCGGCCCAGCAGCTGAGCCACCACTTCCGGATCCAGCGCCGTGCCGCCCTGCGCCACCCGGACCACGGCGTCCACGAATTCCCGGACCTCGGCGACCCGGTCCTTCAGCAGATACCCCACACCCCGGCTGGATCCGGCCAGCAGCTCGGTGGCGTACTGCTCCTCGACGTACTGCGAAAGAACCAGGACCCCGATCCCGGGATAGTCCTTGCGCAGCCGCACGGCCGCCCGCACGCCCTCGTCGGTGTGGGTGGGCGGCATCCGTACGTCGGCGACCACCACATCGGGCAGCGCGTCCTGTTCCGCGAGCTCGTGCACCGTCTTGATCAGCGCCTCGGCGTCCCCTACCCCGGCGACCACGTCATGCCCGAGATCGGTCAGCAGCCGGGTGAGCCCCTCCCGAAGCAGTACCGAATCCTCGGCGATGACTACCCGCACCCTGTCCTCCACCATGACGCCTGTATCCCCACTGTTCGCTGGTCCCGCCCGTACGGCCTCCAGCATCCCAGTATCGGCAGCGCTGTGTCCCCGGCCGCCGTACCGGCTCGATTTCGAGCCGGTACGGCGGCCGGGGACAGAAGGGTCCCGGTCTCTTATACACCACAGTCGC